>CAJBKH010000328.1 GCA_903953615.1 uncultured Bacteroidota bacterium | reverse complement strand
TGTGGCCATGCCGCATCACAACATAGCAATTGGTCTATATCATAACGATAAAGAAGTATTTGAACTAAAGCCAACAACCTAGGCCAATCGCATTGCAGAGCTGATTAGCAAGAAAAATACCAATGATTTTTTGAGTGTCTCTGAAAACCATGATTTAGTTGCGGTCAATGGATTTGTAGGCAAACCCGAAATAGCAAAGCGCACACGCGGTGAACAATTTTTATTTGTCAATAACCGTTTTATAAAGGATGCTTACCTCAACCATGCCATCGCTTCTGCCTACGATCAACTCATTGCAAAGGATCAGTTTCCGATGTATGCCTTATTTTTAACAATCGATCCTGCCCGCATTGATGTCAATATTCATCCTACAAAAACGGAAATTAAATTTGATGATGAGCGTGCCATCTACGCACTTGTAAAATCGGCTGTAAGGAAAGCGCTTGGTCAGTATAATAATACACCAGAACTCGAATTTGCAGATAAAAATGTATTTAATCCAGTTGGTTTTTTAAATAGAGAAGTCGTTCACACCCAATCGCCCGATGTAAAAACAAACAAAAGCTACAATCCATTTGCGGCCGAACAACAATGGAAAAATGTACAAACCAGTCAATGGCATAAATTATTTGATACAAATATTGATCAAAAGGAGAGTGTTCATACTTTTATTTCATCAAGCAATGAAGTTTCAAACAATGGCTTGGGTTTATCACAAGATGCCATCGATTTTGAAGTCATTCAATTAAGTAATGGTTGTTTGGCTACCAATCGCAATGGGCATTTTTATATAATTGATCAAAGAGCTGCACACGAAAGAATCCTATTTGAAAAATATTCACAGAACATAGTATACCGTTCGGCAACAGTGCAACAGTTATTGTTTCCGCGCACTATCGAATTATCTAAGACAGATTATATACTTGCACATGATCTATTGGATGATATTAAGGATTTGGGCTTTGATGTGGCCGATTTTGGCACCAATTGTCTTATCATTAACGGAGTGCCTGCCGAGACAATTAAAGGCAGTGAAAAAGAGCTGCTAGAAAGTTTGCTAGAAAATTATAAAAATAATTCAGGCAGTTTTGCTGGCGATAAGCGCAAGGCATTGGCCTTATCATTGGCACAGAATGAAGCCATCTTGCGAACCAAACCTTTAGAAAAAGAAGAACAAATAGAACTGATCAATCAACTTTTTAAATGCGAGACCCCTGCCACGCGACCGAATGGCAAACCAGTTTTTGTAGAATTTACCAACCAAAAAATTACAGATTTATTTCAATAACCCATGCGTATTAATTTAACCCCTGCAGTCAAACAAATATTAATTGCCTGTATTGTACTTTTTATAGGTACATATCTCTTGCAAATGAGAGGCATTGTTAACTTAGAATTTTTATTAGCAGCGCATTATCCCAACTCGGTCCTCTTCAAGCCATGGCAAATCATCACCCATATGTTCATGCACGATTCAAGGAATATTGGTCACCTGTTGTTCAACATGTTCGGTTTGGTGTCTATAGGAATGATTATGGAAGATTTTTTGGGAACGAAGAAATTTGTACAACTCTATTTTATTTCAGGTTTAGGCGCATTAGCAATGCATTTTCTTATAGTCATTTTGAAACTACACTATGAAACTAATTTATGGTTGCCGAATCTTTCCGATCTTGGATTAATCATCGATGGGGACAATATTAGACCTATTAATGATTTTTTCAAAACGCAAGAAGAATTTAATAAGGTCGCAGGTATTATTGCAGGTTCTGTTGAAGGTGCAAGTGGTGCCTTGTATGGTGTTGTTGTGGCTTATGCATTCTTATTTCCTAATAGAACCCTTATGATTATGTTTATTCCTTATCCCATTAAGGCGAAATATTTAATACCCGGTTTTTTAGCATTAGATGTGGTACTGGGAATTACCAATTCAAAAAATGATACAGTTGCCCACTTTGCACATATTGGTGGGGCTATTTTTGGTTTCCTATTGATATGGTATTGGAGAAAATTTGATAGAAAAAATTTCTATTAAATTTTCGTTTGATCGGTCCTTTTAGGTGCGTTTTTCCAACCCATTTTTACAGCGTATTTCACCAGCTATTTTTTTTATTTCCATTTGCTTCAAACCAATGTTTACATCGGTATCCGAATAATTCAAGGGGTGGTGTAAATGGTATTCTGTGGCAGAAAATCGAATGGAGATAAGTTGAATGCCATTCTTTTTCAAACGCCACTCAATATCGGAATCTTCGCCAACGCCAGCTGTTACATAGTCTTCATCAAAGCCATTAATGGCAACAATCTCATTTTTATAAATCCCCCAATTACAACCATAAATACCAATGTCTCTTTTTTGTTTGATGACAGGTAAACTAAAAGAATATTTAAGACCGTTAGCATTCTTGGTTAATAGATGCCAATAAGCTAATAAAGACAGGTTTTTTGATTGATACAGTTTTTGAGTTAGTGTTTCGCTCAACATCACTCTTCTGCCAAAAAGGGCTGCTTTTGGCTCTGCCGCTTGCACATAGCGTTTTATAAAATCCTTATGTGGAATGCAGTCGCCATCTATAAAAACAATGTATTCCCCATCGGAAGCTAAAATGGATTGATTGAGTATTTTATTTTTTCGAAAGCCCGCATCCTCGGCCTGATAGACATGTTTAATCGCAAGATTGTATTGATGGATTAACCCATCAATAAATAATTTTGTAGCAGGATTATTGTCATCTTCGGCAATGATAACTTCGAATCGATGATAAGTTTGCAAAGCCAAAGCTTTAATAATAAGCGCCAGTGCGTTGGTGTTTTTATAAAACGCAATAATGATACTAACCTTCATCCCCTTCATGTATTGCAAACATAATAATTTTCTAAACGAAAACAGGCGGGTAATTAACCCGCCTGTCGCTTATTTTATTTTTAAACTTTTGAATTAGTGTTGGTGATTGTGTTCTTCAATCATTTTGTAAAAACCTTCGATGCTCGTATGTTTCTCATTGTAAGAAATAATTTCTTTCAATTTGTTGTATACTTTTCTGCGAACCGCAATATCGTTCATTTGTTGAACATGGGCTTCTTTTTTCAAACTATCATCACTGAATTTTTTCACGAATTCGAAATCAGGATTTTGCATGCCATAATTTCTAAACAATGATAAAGTATAACCCAATGAAGCATCTTCAATATCTTCTTTGGTTACTTGAATTTCATATTTAGCAGCTACTTTTTCTCTGATTAATACTTCTTTCAAGGTACTAGATTCAGAAGCATAGCGCTCATCAATATTTTCTTCGTTGTAATTATCTTCTTTGCTTACCAATAACCAACGCTTTAAGAAAGCATCTGGTAAAGTAATTGGATGTTTATCGTTTAGCAAGTGGGTCAACATGTGTTCAATCTGATGCTCACTTTCGTTCTTATAATAAACTTCTAAATTTTCTTTAATTTTATTTCTAAACTCCTCTTCACTGCTTACAGCGCCTTCGCCCATCACAGCATCAAAGAAAGTTTGATTAATTTCAGCAGGGATTCTTCTGCTTATTTCAGTAACGGTTAATTTAAAGTTTTTATTTAAATCATTCACTGCTTCTTTAGCAATTCCCAATGAAGAACTAATAACTGTTTCGTTGCCATTGAACAATGCTGAAATATCAACTGTAATGGTTGAATCTTTAGCAATGCCAATTAGGCTATTTTTTAAGGCTTCATCTTTAATTAACTCAGCACTAAACGATGTGTTTTTATCAGCAACACCACCTTCTAATGGTTCGTTGTTTTCGTTTAATTCAGTTAAAGTACCATAGATTAAATCTTTTTCTTCAGCAATTTCAACATTTTCCATACTGCCTTGACGGGTGCGTAAGGTCTCCATTTCTTTGTCTACTTCGCTGTCTTCAACATCGATAATGTATTTATCTAATTTATCTTTTTCGCTAATGTTTAATTCAAATTGAGGTGCTAAACCTAAATCAAAAGCAAATAAGAAATCTTCGCCTTTTTCGATATCAACTTCAGATTTGATAGATTCACTCTCAACAGGTTGCGCTAAGATATCGATGTTGTTATCTTTTAAATAATCATATAAAGTTTTAGATGATAATCTATTAAGCTCTTCAGCTAAGATACTTTTACCATACATGCTTTTAATCATGCCAATTGGTGCAGCACCAGTTCTGAAACCTTTAACAGCCACATTTTTTTGGTGTTTTTTTAATTCTTTCTCAACAGCTTCTGTGTAATCAGCTTTTGTTAGCGCAACAGTAAGCGTTGCGTTTAAGTCATCTATTTTATTGAATTTTACTTCCATGGAATTTAATTTGAAAAACCTTTGATTGTGTTTTCCTATAAATGAGAATTATTGCATTAAATCCAGGGTTAAGATTAAAGAACACCTCATTTGAGGAAAGGGTAATGAATCACTATTACTTCACAATCTCAAGTGATTAGTGCGGATGAAGGGACTCGAACCCCCACGCCTTTCGGCACCAGATCCTAAGTCTGGCACGGCTACCAATTACGCCACATCCGCATGTTTTAAAGAACTTTTCCTTGTTTAGAGGGCTGCAAAAATACAAAAATTAATTAAATAAAAAAGGATTATTAAATTTCAATTCCCATCTGATAACATAAAAATATTGAACTAATTGCGACAAATGAAAAAAGGTCGCAAATAATTTGCGACCTTCTATTTAATTTAAAATTAATCTTGTCTTCTATTGCGACCGCCGCCGCCACCGCCACGGTATCCGCCGCCGCCGCTTCCGCCGCCATCGCCACCGCGATAGCCGCCTCCACCGCCTCCACCACCGCTTCTGCGATTGTTTCCGCCACCTTGGTATCCACCGCCTCCGCCACCGCTTCTGCGATCTCCACCACCACCTCTGTAGCTTCTCTCTCTTCCGCCACCGCCGCCACTGTCGCCAGAGCGTTCAATGCGTATAGGACGGCCTTTGAATTTTTTACCGTTAAATACACCAATAAATTCATCTGCAATTGCATTTTCAACTTCAACAAAGCTATAAGAATCCATTAATTCTATTTTGCCCAATTGCGCCTTTGTATGGCCACTTGTATCTAATAGGAATTCAAGGAAAGCTGCTTTATAGAAGCCATCTTTTTCACCTAAACTCATGAATAAACGTGTAAATGCGCCATTACTACCTCTGCTATCTCTGCCTGAAGCATTTAAGTCGCCCGCTTTTTCATAGTATTTTAAGAATCTATTAAATTCTAATGATGCTACTCTTTGTAAAATCTCATCTTTACTCATATCAGCAAACTGTTCGCTCAAATATGGTAAGTAGTTTTCATAGTCACCATGACTGATATCGGCTGCCTTCAATTTTTCAATGAAAGAGAAAAACTGCTTTTCGCATACTTCTCTACCACTTGGAATTTCAAGTTTTTCGAATTTTGATTTTAATAAATATTCAATATCACGGATTCTGCCAGTTTCTCTGCTGTGCAAAATACTGATACAAATACCCGTTTTACCTGCTCTACCTGTTCTACCACTTCTGTGGGTATACACTTCAGGTTCATCTGGTAATGCATAATTGATAACGTGTGTAATTGAATCCACATCGATACCTCTTGCTGCAACGTCAGTAGCAATTAAAAGTTGTAAGGTCTTTTCACGGAAACGACCCATCACTTTATCGCGTTGTTGTTGACTTAAATCACCGTGTAAAGCATCAATTTCATAACCTTCTTTCAAAAGTTTTTCTGTGATGTCTTGTGCTTCAAGTTTTGTACGAGTAAATACAATACCATACATGCCAGGATTGAAATCAATCAGACGTTTAAGGGTTTCATATTTTTGACTCGATTGGCACTGGTAATAAACGTGTTTAATGTTTTTGGCAGTGATTTCAGAAGTTACTTTAACCTCGGCAGGATTCTGCATAAAGGTTTCGGCAATTCTTCTTACTTCTTTTGGCATGGTAGCACTGAATAACCAGGCGGCCTGTCTCGCAGTGGCATGAGAAAGGATATTTTCAATATCTTCTCTAAAGCCCATGTTTAACATTTCGTCTGCTTCATCTAGCACAACATGCGTTACGGCATCTAATTTAAGTGCTCTTCTTTCGATTAAATCAATTAATCTACCAGGAGTAGCCACTACAATCTGTGCGCCTCTTTTAATTTGTTTAATTTGATTTTCAATGCTACTGCCACCGTATACGGCTACAGAATGAAAATCGTTCATATACTTGCCATAATCTACAAAATCTTTGGCAATTTGCATACAAAGCTCTCTCGTCGGGCATATTACTAAACCCTGTACTTGTTTAATTGATGTGTCAATTAGTGATAATAATGGTAAACCGAAAGCTGCTGTTTTACCTGTACCTGTCTGAGCTAAACCTACGAAATCTTTTGTCCCTTTTAATAAAACCGGAATGGCTTGTTGTTGGATTGGAGTGGGATTGATGTAGCCTAAATCTCTAATTGCATCGGACACAGGTTGACTTAAACCCATGTCTTGGAATGTTACTGTCATATAGAAGGTGCAAAGGTACGGGAAAATGTGGAGATTATGGGGATTAGTTTAATTCATCTGCCAAATGAACCCGCTAAAGTGAGCAATCATTGTATTATTTTGCGAAATTTTTCGATTAAAAGATCTTTTTGGGAGTCAGTAAGTATGGACTTGATATATCAAGTCCATACTTCTTATGGAAACTTCGGAAACTTTTTAAAGTCAGGCTTTCTTTTTTCTAAGAATGCATTTTTACCTTCTTGTGCCTCATCTGTAAAGTAATATAAAAGGGTAGCACTGCCCGCTAATTCTTGAATGCCCGCTTGTCCATCTAGTTCAGCATTTAAGCCATATTTAATCATTCTAAGGGCAATTGGACTTTTCTGCATCATCTCGTGACACCAGGTTACAACCTCGTCTTCGAGGTTTTCTAAAGGCACCACTTTATTCACTAAGCCCATATCATAAGCCTCCTGAGCTGAATATTGACGGCATAAAAACCAAATTTCCCTTGCTTTTTTCTGACCAACAATTCTCGCTAAATAACTACTTCCAAATCCACCATCGAAACTACCAACCTTAGGACCAGTTTGCCCAAACACAGCATTTTCGCTGGCTATTGAAAGGTCGCAAACCACATGTAATACATGGCCACCACCAATTGCAAAACCATTGACCATGGCAATCACTGGCTTCGGACATGACCGAATTCTTTTCTGTAATTCCAATACGTTTAATCTTGGAATGCCATGCTCATCTTTATAACCACCAATGGTCTTAATGTTTTGATCGCCACCACTGCAAAAAGCTTTATCACCAGCACCAGTCAAAACAATCGTGTAAATGTCTGGATGCTCCTTTGCATAATCCATGGCATCTATCATTTCCGTATTTGTTTTCGGTGTAAAAGCGTTGTGATAACGGGGACGGTTAATAGTGATACGCGCAATGCCTTCAAAATAATCGAAAAGTATTTCGTCATATTTCTTGATGGTTTGCCATTCTCTTTTGCTCATAAAATTTGTTGTTTGTATTGGTTAAAGATATCTGAATTTATATTGGAATCTGTTTGTATTTCTAAAATTGCAGCTTCGTCTGAAGCAATCCATGCTGCCAGTGCCGGACTTAATTCCATAAGATTAACAACTTTGAAATAACTTAGTTTAAAATGTTCAGCTAACAATTTGGCATCCATGCTGTGTGGGGTCGCTATGAATGGATTTAGCTCTGGTATGCCTGCAGGACCTTCAATGTTTTTGAAGATACCACCACCAAAATTATTCATTAATACTAATTTAAAGTTACTTGGCATTTGGGTTTGCCATAGAGCATTAATATCGTAGAAAAATGCAATATCGCCAGTAATCAAAACATGGGTTCGAGAATCGCTCATTGCAGCGCCTACAGCCGTGCTTGTACAGCCATCAATGCCGCTTACACCTCTATTAGAATAGACTTCCCATGTGTTTTTTAAGTGGCTACCTAAATATGCCACATAGCGGATAGACATACTATTGGCTAAATGTAAAACAATGTTCTCTGGCAGCGCATCTAAAGTTAATTTCACCATTAAAAACTCATTGTAATTTTGGTCAATTATAGTATCACCAAGTTCTATTTGTTGATGACTTAAATTTGTATATAATTGGTGATAAGCTGAACGCCCATCAGGTAAGAAAGCGTTAAATTGTTTAAAAAATTGGCTAGGAGAAAGTGATAATACTTCAGGTTCTGTAAAAAAAGTATCTGCACAATAACCATTCTCAGCAATATGCCAATGCCTTTTTGGAGGATGTTTTCTAAAAAGGGTCTTGATGGTTTTGTTCAAAACCATTTTACCGGTTGTTATTAGTAAATCGGGAACCAATTCATGCTGAATTTCTTTGCTTGCATTGAGTAAAACACCTTCCCAATTCTGAATAGATTGAAATTGGTGCTTATTCGAAACAACATCACTAATCGAAACTACAAATGGATTCTCAGAAAGCGCTTTTAATTCAATTGAACTTACATCACTTTGATTAGTGCCATGCAACACCATCACTTTTGGATAATCCTTAAAAAAATGGTCTTTATCAATTGCAATTTCCCAATCCTCGTCAGCTTCCAATTGGGTATTGATAATACTGATATTAGGGTATTTGAAAGTCTGATTCGCTGCACTGTATAAGGGCTCCATTAAAGGCACATTTAAATGCACTGGTCCTTTTAAGAGGCCATTACAAACATCGTATAAATTGATTGTGAGTTTACTAATTATTTCAATTTGGTCTCCATCAATTGCCTCTGGTGTTTGCAATGAAGCTAGGACATGAGGTTCGAAAACATCCTTTTGATGAATGGTTTGACCATCCCATCGGTCTAACATTTCAATTGGCCTATCGGCAGTAATGGCAATTAAGGGAATTTGCATGTAATAAGCTTCGGAAATCGCTGGGTAAAGATTAAGTGCTGCACTTCCGCTTGTACAAACCACTGCTACTGGTTCTTGTAATTGTTTGGCCATACCTAAGGCTATGAAAGCAGCAGAACGTTCATCTGCGACTGAGGTACATTTGATTTTACCAAACCTTGCGAATGCCATTACCAAAGGCGCATTTCTACTACCCGGACAAATGACAGCTCTCCTTAAACCTTTTGCATATAGGGTTGCTACGATGGTATTAATATTGGTTTGGTAGATGTTCAAAGGCGGGTGCGAAATTAAATTAAAATGTGCTTGAAATTTAACTTTTTTAAAATCTATTCATTCATTGTTTTTCTAAATAGGTATTCTAGTGATTATGCAATAATTTTGCACCCTTCAATGAAATTTTTTATCGCCGTTTTAGTTTTGCTTTCTTGCAATATTGTGTTTTCACAAAATACAATTCAAAAGGGCAATACTATTCCAATGGTCGGTTACTGGTATAAAAGTGCTCACAAAAATGTGACTTACACGAAAACAGAAACTAAAACTGTAAAGGGCAAGCCGGTGGTTGAAACTTCAGTAATGAATGCACTTTGGGAAATAAAAGATTCAACAGATAAGCACTACACCATTCATTACACCTATAAAAATTTTATCTTTAGTAACCCTAAGGATTCTGTTTCCATTGCTTATGCAGAACTTTTTAAAGGCGTAACCATTAAGTACAGAACCAATGAATTGGGTGTTTTTGATACAATTCTCAACCTCGATGAAATTATAGCAATCTCAAACAAAGGCTTGAACAATGTATTTAAAAAATTAAACTGGCCAGACAATGAAGTTACAAGCGTTATCGCTCAAAAAATGAAATCGCTTTTTAATAATCCAACGCTATTAAGAACAAGCATTAGCGAGGAAATGGTTTTGATTCATTATTTCTATGGTCTTGAATACAAACTAAATCAAGCTTACACCTATGATTATTATTTGGAAAATACTTTTGGTGGCGAGCCCTATCCAGCATTGGCAGTATTTAAAATGACAGCCTTAAATGCAGCCGCAGACCGTTGTAAACTAACTGTTAATATTACGCCAAATGATAAGGAGTTTAAAAGGATTCTTTATGAAACAATGGTCAGTGTAAGCGCGACCATGCAAATTCCAAAACCACAAAAATCAGATTTTACGACTGCAGCCATGCAACATAAATGTGAAGCAGAGTATAGTATTGCAGAAGGCTGGCCAATTAAAATTATATTCACAAAAATTTCAACTATCAATGGCAGTAAATCAACCTCTGTCACTACAATAGCCCTAACAGATTAACAAAACAACAATGCCCAAAATAACTTTTAAGTTCGAAGAGAAAGATAAACAACCCATAACAGTCGATATATCCAAAGGCGAAATCATACTTGATGTAGCCATGGATAGCGATGTTGAATTACACCATAACTGTGGTGCTGTTTGTGCCTGTAGTACTTGCCATATTTATATTGAACAAGGTGCAGATAGTGTTACAGAAATTAGTGAAAAAGAAGAAGATTTTGTAGACCGTGCCCGCAATCCAAAATATAATTCACGTTTGGCTTGTCAGTGTAAACTAGAAGAAGATGTTGATTTAGTTGTGACTATACCAGATCAGTCGGTGATTATTGGGCATTAATTCGCAATCGCTATCCTATTGACATCCATGTTTTGGTGTTTCAGTTTGATATTCTGAATAAGGGTATCCAAATGGGTTGTATCTTGAATAAATAAAACAATAGTACCTTCAAATGTGCCATCATGACTTTCAATGGTAATTGATTTCATGTTTACACCCATGTTTTTACTGATAATATCAGATAGACTGCTAACAATACCTACATCATCAATACCAATGAGTTTGATACCAGCAAGGAACATCTTATCAGCTTTAACTGGTGAGTTTTTCCATTCGGTTTTGATGACTCTATAGCCATAATTGCTTAATAACGAGACCGCATTTGGGCAATTGGTTCGGTGAACTTTTACACCTTCTCCAATTGTAATAAAGCCAAAAATATCATCACCAGGTATGGGATTGCAACATTTTGCAAAACTATAAGGTAAATCATTTTCATCGCCAATAATTATTTCCTTACTCGATTTTGAGATTGGTTTTTCACTAGGCTCTTTTTTAGGTTTTGGCTCAGTACTTATTTTCTTGTTAACAATGTCATGAATCGCTAATTTTTCCTGTGGTATAAGGTTTTTAGCAACTGCGTAACAAAGGTCAAGAACACTTTGAACTTTAAGTGCCGCAACAACTTTCGCAATGTTATCTTCAGTAAATTCAACTTTTTCCTTGTGAAATCTCTTTTTTAACATTTCACGACCCGTATCAGCAACTTCTCTTTTTTCCTCTCTTAAAGAATTTCTAATTCGGGCTATTGCTTTCCCCGTTACTACAAATTGCAACCATTCGTCTTTCGGATGCTGCTTTTCTGAAGTTAATATTTCAACTTGGTCGCCATTGCTTAGCTTATGACTAATAGGCACCAATTTGTTATTCACTTTAGCGCCTATACATTTACTGCCAACTTGTGTATGAATTTCGAAGGCAAAATCGAGTGTGGATGCACCTTGTGGTAACTTTTTTAAGTCACCTTCTGGTGTAAATACAAAAATTTCTTCATGGATAAGTTGCAATTTAAAGTCATCCATAAATTCCAAAGCATTGGCAGATGGGTTCTCAAGAATATCTTTAATCCTAGATAGCCAACTGTCTACACCGGTGCCTTGATCGCTTTCAATACCGTCTTTCGAGTTTTTGTATTTCCAATGGGCAGCATAACCTTTTTCGGCTATTTCATCCATGCGTTTCGATCGTATTTGAACTTCTACCCATTTGCCATCATTGCTCATGACAGTGCTGTGTAAACTTTCATATCCATTACTTTTGGGTGTTGTAATCCAATCGCGTGTGCGCCCAGGATTGGGTTTGTAGATATCAGTAATAATTGAATAGGCTGTCCAACAATCAGATTTTTCTTTCTCTGGTGTTGAATCTGTGATAATCCGAATCGCAAATAAATCATACACCTGATCGAAAGGAATCCCTTGGTGATTCATCTTCTTGAGAATACTAAAGATGCTTTTAGGGCGACCTTTAATCTCGTATTTTAAGTTGGCCTCGTCTAATTTTTCCTTAATAGGCTCTATAAATTTCTTAATGAAACGATCGCGGGCCGCTTTTTTAGCGTTTAAATTGGCCGAAATCTCTTTAAAAGCCTCTCTTTGGGTGTATTTAATAGATAGGTCCTCTAACTCTGATTTAATCGCATATAATCCCAAGCGATGGGCTAATGGCGCGTAGAGGAACAAGGTTTCACTTGCAATCTTGAGTTGATTTTTGCGACTCATGCTTTCGAGCGTGCGCATATTGTGCAAACGGTCGCAGAGTTTTACAAGGATAACACGCACATCATCACTTAGTGTGAGTAGCATTTTACGGAAGTTTTCCGCCTGCATGCTGTCAGTATGATCATATACTTCCTGAATCTTGGTAAGACCTGCTACTATTTTAGCAATTTTTGGACCGAATCTTCGGTTGATATCCTCGGTTGTATAGTTGCTATCCTCAACGACATCGTGTATCAAGGCACAAACAATGGAGGTAGTACCAAGGCCAATTTCTTGGGCTGCAATTCTCGCTACTGCAATAGGGTGATAAATATAAGGTTCTCCGGTCTTCCGACGCATGTCCTTGTGTGCATCTAAGGCCAAATCAAATGCAGATCGAATTAATTTTTTTTGCTCTCGGGTTAATTCATGACGAATTGAACGCAGCAGTGCCTTATAACGTTTCAGTATTTCTACTCTTTCCTGCTCTTCGCGCTCCAATGGAGAAATTTCGTTGTCCAACATAAATAACATCAAATTTACGAATAAATGAAATCATTTTAGGCTGAAAATAATGAACAATATCAGAATAAACGCATTGTTAATGTAGCGTTTAAAGGATAAGTTAAGGTGTTTAGAAAAAATAGAGATTAAAACGAATTTTAATTAAAAAAGAAAATTAAAGTATATAAAACATTGCTAATCG
>CAJBKH010000327.1 GCA_903953615.1 uncultured Bacteroidota bacterium | reverse complement strand
GCAAACTTGCCATAAGCTGCTACAATAAATTGTAAACGCGCTTCAAAAGGGATATCAATAAAATAGCAAATACTGTTTCTAATATTTTTAAAAAAATTAACTGGCAACATATTGGTTCCAATTCTTTGGCTTTCGTCTTCTATCCAAAAATAAGGATGTGCATTACTAGCATGAAACAATGCGCCCGCTAATTTATTTTCAAATTGTTCTTGACTTGCTTGTTCGTGTTGTCCAAGTGCACCAAATGCAGAGCCTTTATGATTGGCTAATCCTTCCAAATCAATAACAGGGATTTTACTTTTTTGTAGTTGTAATAATATTTCTGTTTTACCCGATCCTGTATATCCACCCAATACTTTCATGGAATAATTTTTTTCGAACTGCGCTAAAACCCAATTCCGGTAAGCTTTGTAGCCGCCCGAAAGTTGTTCAATTTTAAAACCATATAAATCTAATAACCAAGCAACGGCAGCGCTTCGCATGCCACCTCTCCAACAGTGTACTAAAATAGTCGGTTTGCTTCCATTTGTTTTTTCGTAGATCGCTACCCATCCTTCTACCTGCTCAATCATGTTTTGCATCTTGTTACCAAAAAAAGGAAGACCTAATTTAATGGCAGCTTCTCTGCTTTGTTGTTTATAAGTCGTGCCAATTTCTGCGCGTTCTTCGTTGGTGAAAAGCGGCAATGAAAAAGCATTTGGGATATGAGCATGTGCATACTCATCAGGACTTCGAACATCAATGATTAAGTAGTTGGATAAATTTTCAAAAATCCCTTCTCCTGTTTTCTGTACACCCATACTACAAATTTACTTGCTTTAATGTTGCTTCCAATGCTTCTTTTGTAAAGGGGATAAAAGGGATGGGTTGGTAATTAAAATTGTCCGCTGCTTTTAAGGCTGTTTCAAGATGAAATTCGGTTTGATCATAGGCAATTGCCCAACCTTTTGCTTGCCATCTTTTGGCTAAGTAGATTTGTTCTGTTTGTCCAGGCGTGGGTACTAAAATCAATGGCTTATTCAATGGAATCAGTTCCATTAAGCTCGTATACCCTCCACGACTAATGATATATTTTGCATTTTCAATCGCTTTGACCAATGCCGGACCTCCTAGATGTGGCACAATGGATCCTTTAGCAGAATCAGCCTGGTTATGGGCTTGGTCGGCTGTTCCCGCAATGAGTTTAAAAGGTTGATGGAGCCCATTGCCTTCTACCCATAAAATTTCCTGAAAAATGCTTCTTTGGGGTTCTGGTCCAGATAGGATGCCTATAAATACGTCGGTTGGCTGCTGCTCATTGAGTGGATTACTAGCATAGGCCTTTAACCTAGACAGGCAATTCATATACCAAACCCGCACCGATGGTTTCCATATTGGATTCCCTAAAATACCAGCAAGGCTTTGTTCCCCTTGCATATCGGGCACCCATACCATGGTATAAAATAGTTTAAACCAGGTATACTGCATCCATTGCAACAAATTGGTAGACCAGCTAAAAGGGGTTTGAAGGTTCAACTGATGTGTTATAAAAACCGAAGGTGTTTTTAAGTGAAAAAAACCAAGACGGTTATCAGAAATGATCAAGTCAAAATCTTGGTGTCGATTTGTTTTATGTAACCACCAAAACTCTTTAAAGATGTTGTACAAAATGCGTGGAACCTGCACCAACATTTTTAATGCAAACCCTGCTGCGTTTTTGGAATAACGAATACCATATCCTTTTAATCTAAGGAAAGTCAAATTGGGAAAGGCTTCTCTTAAAATAATTGCATGCGGTCCGTCTGTAGCAATCGTTACATGATAGCCAAGTTCAAGCAAAGCAGTAATCACTGGGATGAATCTAGTTGCATGACCAAGTCCCCAATCTAAGGGCGCAATG
>CAJBKH010000326.1 GCA_903953615.1 uncultured Bacteroidota bacterium | reverse complement strand
CGTACGGATACGGCAAAACTTTTTACAAGCAATCGCCCCAATGTGATGGTGGTGATGCTAGAAAGTATTACGGCCAATGCGAGTCATTATTTTTCGAAAAACAACAAGCACACGCCCTATTTGGACAAAATTGCCAACGAGAATTTAAGTTTCATGCGCTGTTATGCCAGTGGCGACAGAACCGAGAAGGGCTTAGTAACCGTATTAAGCGGTTATCCTGCGCAACCTTCTTCGAGTATCATTGTGTTTCCCGATAAAATGAGCAAGCTGCCTTCTATCAGTAAATCATTGCGTACCCAAGGGTATAAAAAATATTATTTCTATGGAGGCTATGCAGAATTTGCTTCGATGAAGGCGTATTTACTGGTGCAACAATTCGATTATATTTTCGATCGCGTTAGTTTTAAACCAGAAAACTTAACCAGTAAATGGGGCGCACACGATGAGCATTTGTATAACTTGGTATTGGAAAAATTAAGTGCAGAAAAAGGGCCTTTCTTCACCACCATTATGTCGCTAAGCAGTCATGAGCCATTTGACGTGCCTTATCATAATAACAAGATTGTAAACGATGAATGGTATGGTTTCAAAAATTCAATTGAGTATGCCGATTTGTGCTTATATAATTTTTTAGAAAATTGTAAAAAGCAAGCCTGGTATGCTAACACGGTCATTCTATTGGTGGCCGATCACGGGCACGATATAGGTTTAAAAGACGTGCATTATTTTGGTCCTGAAAAATACCATATACCAATGGTGATAACAGGTGGTGCTTTGCATCAAAAATACCGCGGTATGAAATACGAACAAGTGGTTTCTCAAACCATCATACCGCAGTTAATTTTGTCGCAAATGGGTTTGCCTATCGCTGAATTTAATTGGCAAACGGGTTTTGAAAATAACAATGGATTCGCGCAATACCATTACAACAATGGGTTTGGCAGAGTCAACAACACACAGCATGCCTTATTTGATAATGATACCCGCAAATGCTATGAATACAGAGGACCAAAAGCCGATAGCTTAAACTTTCTAAATCAGGCAAAAGCATTCCAACAAGTATTGATAAAAGATATATTATCAAAATAGAAAAATGCGTGTTACTTTTGAACAAGCAAAACATCCTGTAACTTTTTTAACCTAAACCCGTTCAATAGACAAGTACAAATGAGAATTGGAGATTTACCAAATAAAAAATGGTTTTCATGGAGTTTAGTAGCGCTTTTGATTTTGGCGAATGTAATTTCGTATCAGATGGCCAATCAATATTTCAAACAAGTTAATCCAACTGTTACCGAGGAGGTAGTGAATGGCTCTAATTATTTGGGCAGTGGCAATAAGATCATTGACTGGGCCCGCGATATTTTAAGATTCTTTAAAAACCCTTAAGCTGTGGTCAACCGTTTTTTTTCTGAACTCATTTCTGTTATCACAAGGTACAAGCTTTACCACCTTTTGTTTTGGTTGTTGTACATTGCTTTCTGGTCGTTTATTTTGCGTTCAGGCATTTCATGGAAACAAGATTTTTTAAATGCTACCATCTTTATTTTCTTCCACATTGTGGTGTCGTATTTTAACAATTACTATTTGATAGAATGGTTCTTATTCAAACGCAAATACCTTACCTTTTTATTAAGTCTTTCTTTGTCCATCCTATTGGTTTGTTTTCCTTTGGCTGTTTCTACCTTTCGCTATTTGCCTTTGATGGACGATAGCATTAATTCAATATGGAGCATTAGCTTTTTTGTAACGAATTTTTTATTCATTCTGTTTACAGTTTTACTGACCACCTCCATCAAAATATTTAGAAACTGGTATTTAAAAGAGCAATCGAACAAGGATCTACAAAAACTCAACATTGAAAATGAATTGCGTTTTTTAAAATCGCAGATCAATCCCCATTTCTTATTTAACAATCTTAATAATTTATACGCCTTAACGCTTAAGGGTTCCGATTTAGCGCCAGAGGCCGTTTTGAAACTTTCGAACATTCTGCGCTTTGGCTTGTACGATAGTCAGAAGCAAAAAGTGCCCATGGAGGATGATATCCAATTTGTGCGCGATTATATTGAATTGGAAAAATACCGTTTGGGCGACCGCACTACTATTCAATTGCATGTGTATGGCAGTACCATTGGCAAAATGATAGAACCCTTTTTATTCATTAATTTTATTGAGAATGCCTTTAAACATGGCGCCAATCCAACGCTTGGGCAGTCGTTTATCGATATTACCTACACCATCGATGATGAGGCAAAAACCATTGCGTTTTCGGTTTCCAATAACAAGCCACGTTCGCTCAATAACCTAGAAAAAGACAAGGTGGGTGGCATTGGTCTGAAAAATGTGCAAACCCGTCTGAATATTTTGTACCCCGGCAAACATCAGCTTAAAATCGCTGATGAATTAGAAACTTACACGATTACTTTAATATTACAAACCACATGAACACCATCCTAAAAGTCATAGCTGTTGACGATGAGCCTCTTGCTTTAGAAATCATAGAAGCCCACGTAAAGAAAACCCCTAACTTAAAATTAATTGCGAAATGCGCGAATGCCATCGAAGCGGCTGAAGCCATTCAACACGAAAAGCCGGATTTAATTTTTTGTGATATTCACATGCCCGAAATCAGTGGTATCGATTTTATGAAGACCTTGCAAAACAGCGGTATCTTGGTAGTGTTTACAACAGCTTATGCCGAGTATGCAGTAGATGCCTTTACACTCGATGCATTGGATTATTTATTAAAACCAGTGTCATACGAGCGTTTCAAAAAATCTGTTGAAAGAGCCGAGGAGTATTTCACATTTAAAAACAATGTTGAGCAACCACATGCCGAAATGAATGTAGGTCATATGTTTGTAAAGGCTGATTCGAAAATGGTTAAAATCAATTACGAAGACATCTGGTATGTTGAAGCTTTTGCGGATTATGTAAAAATTTATACTTCAGAGGAGAAGCGCATCGTGACTTTGCAAACCATGAAAAACATGGAGACCAGTTTGCCTGCCGATAAATTTGCACGTGTTCACAGAAGTTATATTGTGGCCACCGATAAAGTAAAATCAATTGGGGCACACGAGGTGCAGATAGGCAATAAGAGCATTCCTTTGGGTAAAAACTACAAAGATGCTTTTGCGCAACGCATGCATATTAAATAAAACGTATAGCTACACTACATGCCACGGTAAATAAGCTTTAATTATTTACTTTTGTAGCATGTTATCCATTCTTCCTTCGGAGGTTTCTGTTCAACAGATTCATCAATATTTATTGGGCAGTGTTGGTCCGCGACCGATCTGTTTTGCTAGCACCATTGATAAAGATGGCAATAGAAATTTAGCACCTTTTAGTTTTTTCAATGTGTTCAGTGCCAATCCACCTATTGCGGTGTTTTCGCCTGCCAGAAGTGGTAGAACAGGTACCAATAAACATACTTATGAGAATGTAAAGGAAGTACCCGAAGTGGTAATCAATGTGGTGACTTATGAGATGGTTCACCAAATGAGTTTGGCCAGTTCGCCCTTCGAAAAAGGGGTCGATGAATTTTTAAAAACGGGGTTTACACCCTTAGCTTCCGACCTCGTTAAACCAGCCCGTGTAATGGAAAGTCCAGTGCAAATGGAGTGCATTGTTAAACAAGTAATGGAATTGGGCGAAGGTGGTGGTGCCGGCAATTTGATTATTTGCGAGGTTGTAAAAATGCATATCAACGAAGCCTTTATCAATGAGAACGGTGCCATCGATCAACAAAAAATAGATTTGGTAGCCCGCATGGGTGGCAATTGGTATTGCAGAGCGCATGGTGATGCTTTGTTCGAAGTGGCCAAACCATTGACGACCATTGGCATTGGGGTTGATGCTCTGCCAGCGCATATTCGTTTAAGCGAACATTTGAATGGCAATGAATTGGGCATGTTGGGCAATTTAGAACATCTGCCAACTGAAGCCGAGCAAGCTGAAGCCAAGCAGGCTTTAGGAGGGGCTGATGCTTATCATACCGCCAAAGAATTACTGAAAATAGGACAGTCGGCACGCGCTTTGGCCCTATTGTGGTAAAAATTATATCAACATAGAACTTAATAATAACAATTTTAGGAAAATACCTGTTATTTTTGCAGTTAGAATTAATTCTAAACCAATGAGCGATTTTATAACCATCTATGCCGAAGCTACCCCAAATCCGGACAGTATGAAGTTTGTTGTTAGCAAAATGATTTTGCCTAACGACAGTGCCGATTACCGTACCTTGGATAAAGCAGAAGGCAATTCCCCACTAGCGGTCGCTATTTTCAAAGAGTACCCTTTCGCCAATGGCGTTTTTATCATGAATAATTTTGTATCTGTTACCAAATTGCCTGATGTGGCTTGGTCGGATTACATTACCCCAATGCGCGAATTCATCAAAGCGTATATCGAAGGTGACAACGAAATTATCAGTGCTAACAAAACCTTAAGCACCGAAGAGGAAAGTGAAATAGAAGCCAAAATTAAAAAACTATTAGAC
Organism: uncultured Bacteroidota bacterium; assembly: GCA_903953615.1. GTDB lineage: Bacteria > Bacteroidota > Bacteroidia > NS11-12g > UBA955 > JABMMZ01. Next base: position 1,038 of record CAJBKH010000326.1, on the reverse strand, counting down.
GACCATGTAAAGCCAGCCGTTGAAATGGACGGTGGTGCTATCTCTTTTAAATCCTTTAAAGATGGTGTTGTAACAGTTGTAATGAAAGGAAGCTGTAGCGGTTGCCCTTCTTCTACTTTTACCCTTAAATCTGGAATCGAAAATTTACTTAAACGCATGGTGCCTCAAGTTGAAGCAGTAGAGGCCGAAGCAGAATAATCATTAAAAAAAATAATACTCACAATAATAACAATATGAGCGAAACTAAGCATTCCGTAATGAACGGATCTACTAAATCTAAAACCATCACAGGTGCGAAAATGTTAATTGCACTTTCTATCCTTTTTGTGTTCGTTGGTTGTAAAAAATCACAAGACTGCGATGGCACCGTACAACAAGGTGAATCAGTATTTATTCCTATTACCTTCATTGGTTTTGCGCCACAAGAAATCGATGGCATACAAGTCACCAGAATTAACAACAGCAACACCAGCTTGAAGGACAATTTTACATTAAATAAAATTCTATGGGCTTATTCCTCTCAAAGCGACAGAGAGCATATCACCGATAGAGCACAAAGCGGTTCTTTCGATAGCTACGGTAGTTATTTTGATAACAGCACCTTGATTTTTAAATGGAATACTGGTGCAGATACCCTTTCTAATTTCATCGTTAGAAAATCTAAAGTAAACTCAACTAGCGAATGCCACAAAGACGATCCAAACGTTAAAGTTGACCAAGTAACTTATTTCCACAAAGGTAAATTAGTACCTATGGGCACTAGCATTACGGTCTACAAATAAGCAATTAAAAACAATATTGAAAAAAACCTCCTGATAATTTATCAGGAGGTTTTTTTATGCATTCTAAAATGAATTGTTGTTGTTAAATGAAGCGCTTTAATGGGCGCTGCTGCAACTATTTTACTTGTAGCTTACGTTCACCTATTTGTTGTCTCCACATGGCGTAATACAAGCCCTTTTCGTTTAATAAATCTTGGTGTTTGCCAGCTTCAATGATATGACCATGCTCTAACACATAAATCTTATCGGCATGCAT
>CAJBKH010000325.1 GCA_903953615.1 uncultured Bacteroidota bacterium | reverse complement strand
CTGCTTCTCGGGCAAGGTCAATAAAGCCTTTTGCAATTGCGCGGCGATCTGATCGCCATCCATTTCCATACCACTGTCAATACTCTTGGCATAATGGCCATCGGCATCCAACAAATCATCGAAAGATTGGAACCTTTTCTTTTGCTTTAAGAAGGTAATGCTTTCGTTATAGGCAATGCGATAAATAAAACTGCTCAAGGCACTATTGAATTGAAACGACTCAGCATTTTGCCATAATTTAATAAATACAATTTGACAAACCTCATCGGCATCATCATGTTGTATCAAGATGCGCCTGATTTGCCAATACACTTTTACTTTATAACGCGCCATCAGCTCGCGAAACAATCGCTCTGGCTTTTGTTCTTTAACAAAAGTCGACATCAATTCGCGGTCGCTTATGGTCTTAATGGCCTCCAATACTATTCATACGACGAACATCGTGCCAAAAGGTTTAAACACATTTATAAAAAACTTCCAAATACTTCATTAATTGAATCAATGAAGTATTAATTATCTTTGCTAACGCTAAATAAATAACCATTGTGAAATACCTCGCGCTTGTTTTAATTGCTTTAACAGCCTGCCAACAGGCGCCTCGAAAAACAAATACGCATTCGACAATATTTGCCAATGGACTCACCCTCCACAAGACAACTGTTATTTATTTTTTAAATGCCGAATGTCCCATTTGTCAAAAATACCAAGGCAGTTTTAAATCGACCTATCAAAAATTTAGCAGGTACTATAATTTTCAATATGTTTTCTCAGGACCTCAATCCGAGCAGGACATCAAAGATTTCTGTGCCTACGATTCGATTCCTTATGACCGAATTGTATTGGACAATGCGAATAACATTGCCCATACCATGGGTGCAAGTACTACCCCTCAAGTATTAATTGTTTCTGATAAAACAGACAATGAATATTTGTATTCTGGTAAAATCGACGACCGTTTTGAAAGCATCAGTTCGCAGAAACCACAAGCTAGTATAAATTATATTGAGAAAGCCTTAATTTCGTTGCAGAAAAATGAACCCATTGAAATTTCAGAGACTATACCTGTTGGCTGTTTTATCGAGCCTGACTAGTTTTTGTTTGGTTTCATGTGGCGAAAAAGAACTTACTTTTTCTGAAGATATTGCTCCTATCGTTTATAAAAACTGTACGCCCTGCCACCAACCCAATGGAGGCGCCCCTTTCAATTTAATTACGTATACCGATGTGGCCAAGCGGGCCAAAACCATTGCCTTTGTTACCCGCACCCGCTATATGCCGCCTTGGCCAGCCGACCCTCATTACACGCATTTTATCAATGAACGTTTGTTGAGTGAAGCAGAAATTGCCATGATACAAACTTGGGCAAGCACAGGCAAAAAAGCTGGCGATACGGTCAACCTAAAACCTACACTCTCCTACAAACGACAATCTGTTTTAGGTACGCCCGATTTAATAATTGATGTGCCCCCTGTGAACATTGCCAACGACAATGCCGATCAGTTTTATTTAATCAAAATTCCCTATCAAATCAAAGAAGCGCAATATGTAAAAGCTGTGGAATATGTGGCTGGTCAACCCAGCATTGTGCACCACGCCAATGGGCATTTATTGTTGTTCGACAATGCCACCAACCCATTCGATGGGCAACGCATTATTAAAACAGGTGACACTAATTTTGTTGAACGCTTTAACCAATTGAAATTATTAAACAGCAATGGCAGTGTGCCAACGCGTGTGCATTCTGCCTTCAATTATTTGCCCGGCAGTTTTGGCGTTAAATACCCCAATGGCATTGGCGGTTTTATCTTGTCACCGAATGGCACATTTGTAGCTAACGATATTCATTATGGCCCCAGTAAAAAAACCTTAATCGATAGTTCTAAATTGTATGTTTATTTTGCAAATAAAAAACCTGAGCGACCAACCTTCGAAATCATGTTGGGCACCAATGGAGTGGCGCCTATTGTTCCGCCTTTGCAAATAGCACCTAATGCCATCTCAAAACATATTACCGAGCTAACTATTTACAACGACATTTCTGTGCTCACCATCAATCCGCACATGCATTTAATTGGGCAACAATTCAAGGCTTATGCCTTAAAACCCAATGGCGATACGGTGCGTTTAATTCATATCCCCCAATGGCAATTCAGATGGCAGTATTTTTATACATTTACAAAACCTGTGCGAATTCCAAAAGGGAGCATCATACGCGTTGAAGCAGTATTTGATAACACTTTAAAAAATCCGAACAATCCATTCAATCCTCCGCAATTAATAGGAGAACGCAACGACCATGGAGGCGCGAGTATGCGCACCACCGATGAGATGCTGCAATTTATTATTACCTACATGCCTTATGAAAAAGGTGATGAAAATATCGACTTAACACAACCATGAAAAACTTAAAAGGCCTTTTTATTCTCTTTCTCATTTTAGCCATTGCTACCGCTGCATTAGTCTACTTGATTCCCTACCTTCAAAAACGAGAAGTAAACATCGAAGACCGCAAAGCAGGACTCGAAATGGTCACCAAAAACTACGGCAGCAAAATTGATAGTTGCGCTACCTTGTTCAATATCTCTCCAGAATTTTTAAAAGCCCTTTGCATGTTAGAATGTGGTGGCAGAAAAGTATTCGATGCGCGCTTCGAACCCCATGTGTATGAGAAATTAAAAAAAGTAAAATTTGGCACCCTCGAAAACTACGAGCATGTGACCCAAGCTATGCTAGCAGATGCCAACGACGATGCTTTAAAAAACCTGGCCAGCAGCTGGGGCCCTTTCCAACTCATGGGTTATAAGTGCTTATTGTTGGATATTAAAGTAAAAGACATTCGCGGTGATGAGGCTGTATACTTCGGCACCAAATGGATAGAAATGACCTATGGCAAATACCTTGAAAAAGAAAAATACAAGGATGCGTTTCACATCCATAACACTGGCATGCCCCATCCTGCCATTGGCGGACCAAGAACTTATGATGCCGATTATTGTGAAAGGGGGTTGAAATATATGCAGTACTTTAAGACACATTAGGATTGTTTGTCATTTTTTTTGCAAGGGAACCGCAAAAAAATCGCCAAACAAAGTGGTCTTTTTTGATCCTTGCCGCGGGTCTGCAGACCCGCGGTGACAGATATATTACCCCTACGGGGTAGAAGTTTGTGCTATCAAAGTGGTAACTGCTAAACCCAATAATAAAATGTATTATTAAACGTTATTCTATTTTACTTAAATGCATCCAAAAAATAAAGTCAAGTCGCTTGAAACTTTTGTAAAAAAGACATTGCTTTTAAAGCATGGCTCGAGAGTTATGTTGGCTTTCAATTGGCTATTATTGGGTGCCGACCAACTAGTCATTTTACTGTTGGTAATTGGGGTGCAATATCCAACTGCTAAAATCCCTAACAATGAACCGTTTTTCTTTCTTTGCATATTTGTCATTTTAAGTAGTTTCTTCCTCCTATTCGCTGAGTTTGTTTACTTTTTAGTGATGGTTTATTTATTGGAAAATAGCAAGAACATTTTATTCCATTTTTCTTTGTTACTGCTCATTGCAATTCTCTTATTGAGAGAAAATATCTTTTGGAATTACCTCGATTTTTAATACACAAAAAAAACATACCATTTGGTATGTTTTTTACGATGTTTTATTTTTCGAATTAAAACTTCAAAGTCAATGCAATGCGCTGTCTTTCGAAATCAATCTCTTTGACTTTTAAAGTGAGTTGTTGGTTCAACTTTACCACCTCTGCAGGACTCTTAATAAAATGATTCGCCATTTCGGAAATGTGCAATAAACCACTCTGCTTAATGCCTATATCGATGAACGCTCCGAAGTTTGTGATGTTGGCCACTATGCCTTTAATGGTCATGCCCACTTGCAAATCTTCCATTTTCCGTATGCCCGCATCGAATACATCTTCGCTCAATGGCACCCTTGGATCTAGTCCAGGTTTTTCTAACTCTTTTAAAATATCTTTAAAAGTAAATTCTCCTATCTGTGCTTTCACATCCGTTAATTCTGAAACTTTTTTAATCAGAGTGGCATTGCCAATTAAATCATCAACTACCACGCCCGCCATGGCTGCCATCTTTTTCACATTGGTATATTGCTCTGGGTGAACGCCACTCCTATCCAAGGGATTTTTACTAGCGGGTACTCTTAAAAACCCTGCTGATTGTTCAAATGCTTTATCCCCCAAACGCGCTACTTTCTTTAACTCATCGCGCGACTTAAATTCACCGTTTTTGTTTCTGTGCTCTATGATATTTTTAGCCAATACTGGGCCCAATCCCGATACATGCTTCAATAACTCTTCGCCAGCCGTATTTAAATTGACACCTACTCTGTTCACACATATTTCTACTGTTTCATCGAGGGCTTGTTTCAATTTTGTTTGGTTCACATCGTGCTGGTATTGCCCAACACCCATGCTCTTGGCATCTATCTTCACCAACTCTGCCAGGGGATCCATCAACCTTCTGCCAATACTCACTGCACCTTTCACCGTTACATCGTGATCGGGAAATTCTTTGCGCGCAATTTCAGAAACAGAATACACCGAAGCCCCATCTTCATTCACCAAAAACACAGGCGCATCTATGCCTAAGCCTTTTATAAAATCTGCAGTATCTCGTCCCGCTGTGCCATTGCCCACAGCTATGCCTTCTAATTTATAAGTGTGCATCAACTCTTGTATCTGCTTGGCAGAACGATTGCGCTCATCGTTGGTATTAAAAAACAAAACGGTGTGGTGCAATAAATTGCCATTCTCGTTCAAGCAAACCGTTTTACAACCTGTGCGTATACCCGGATCGATAGAGAGGATGCGCTTGTTGCCATAAGGCGATGACAACAACAATTGCTGTAAATTATCTGCAAATATTTTAATGGCATCGGCCTCGGCTTTTTCAAATAATTTTTGTTTCAATTCGTTTTCTATCGAAGGCTGCAACAATCTTTTGTAGGCATCCTTGGTGATATCCAACATATAATTCTCAGTAGCACTGCCGCGCTTAATCCATTTATAATCGATGGCCTCTAAGGTTCTTTCCTCATCGGGTTCAATACTCAATTTCAAAATGCCCTCATCGGTAGCACGCATAATGGCCATGATACGGTGCGATGGTGCATTGGCCGCTTTCTCGGAATATTTAAAATAGTCTTTGTATTTCTCGCCTTCTTTTTCTTTGCCCTTGCCCACTTTGGTTTCTATAAAAGCATGTTGTTCGAATCGCTGTCTCAATAGACTGCGGGTATCAGCATCATCTGCAATCCATTGCGCTACAATATCCATAGCACCTTGTATCGCTTCATCTATATCATTCACTTTTGCATTTACATAGCGCTGTGCCGCATATTCAACATCCGATTCTCTTTGTGCTAAAATAATTTTCGCCAGTGGCTCCAATCCTTTTTCACGCGCAATGTCTGCTCTGGTTTTCTTGCGTTGTTTGTATGGCAAATACAAATCTTCTAACACATCCTTGACCATGCAAGTTTCTATTTTTTGTTTCAACTCGGGTGTTAATTTATCTTGCCCTAGTATGCTCTCTAAAATAAATTCTTTGCGTTTGATTAATTCATTGTAGTAGGTTTCATATTTAATGACATCCAACACCCCTAGCTCATCCATGTTCTCGGTCGCATCTTTTCTATAACGCGCAATGAAGGCCACCGTTGCACCTTCTTCATTTAATTTAACAACAGCCTGAATCGCTCTTTCTGACAAATGGGTTTGTTGTTTGATAAAATTTATTTTTTCTCTCATCTGTTCTAACTTCTTACTTGCTTATGTTTATTTTTGTGTGGCTTTTTAATTCACCACAAGCTACAAATCTATTTTGGAAAATTCATACAAAAAAACAAATCGCTTAATTAATTCTTTAAGTCCCTATTTGATACAACATGCCCATAACCCGGTAGACTGGTATGAGTGGGGCGAAGAAGCTTTTGAAAAGGCGCGTACAGAAAATAAATTGATGATAGTAAGCATTGGCTACAGCGCTTGCCATTGGTGCCATGTGATGGCGCATGAATGTTTCGAAGATGAGGCCACTGCCGATATCATGAACAAATATTTTGTTTGTATAAAAATAGACAGAGAAGAATTACCCGATGTAGATCAAATATACATGGATGCTTGTCAATTAGTAAATGGCAATGGCGGCTGGCCTTTGAATGCATTTACTTTGCCCGATAAGCGCCCTTTGCATGCCTTAACCTATGCACCCAAAGCGCAGTGGCAAGAAATACTAATGAATCTAAATGGCTTATGGCAAAAGGAACCACAAACTGCAATCGACTATGCTAAGAAATTAAGTCAGGGTATTGCCAACATGAGCTTAGCACCTGCCTTAAACACTACTGAATCGAATGAAAAAATAGCTGATGAAATATTAAAAGTTTTCGAAGCACAATACGATACCGTGTATGGCGGACCGAACAGAGCCCCTAAATTTCCCATGCCTTCGAACTACCGTTACTTATTGCAATATGGTGAATTAAAAAACAATCAAAGCGCTACCGATATGGGCTTGTTTACTTTAAAACAAATGGCCCTAGGTGGTATTTACGATCCTGTGGCGGGTGGCTTTGCGCGCTACTCGGTTGATAAAAGATGGTTCGCTCCTCACTTCGAAAAAATGTTGTACGACAATGCACAATTAATTAGTTTGTATAGCTATGCCTATGCTGTTTCTCAAAATCCATTTTACAAAAAAATAGCCATGGATACCTTGGCTTTTTGCAATACCGAAATGAAAGCAGAGAATGGTTTGTTCTACTCAACTTACGATGCCGATAGCGAGGGTGTTGAAGGTTTGTATTACACTTTTACTTATGAAGAACTAACAACAGTACTAGGTGCCGATGCAGGCGATTTCTGTCGCTATTACCAATGCATACCTATAGGCAATTGGGAGCACAAACGCAATATTTTATATGCCATTGATACCATAGCCCAAGCTGCTCAGCAACTCAATATTGATGAACAAAAATTAACAACTTTGATTGCAGAAGGACTTGAAAAATTAAAAACCTTTCGATCTAAAAGAATTGCCCCTGGCTTAGACGATAAATGCATTTGCAGCTGGAACAACCTCATGTTAAAAGCTTTGGCAGAAGCTACAATGTGGCTTAATGAACCCAGCTTTGCAACACAAGCAGATGCTTTAGCAAACACTATTATAAACACCTATTACTCCTCCGAGGGACTGAAACGCACCAGCAAAAATGGACAAGTAAAAATTGCTGCTTTCTTAGAAGATTATGCTACTTTGATTGATGGTTTAATTACCACTTATCAAACAACTTTTAACGAAGCTCATTTATTAAAAGCCAAAGAAATTTGTGAATACACAATAGCCAATTTTTACAATAAGAAAAATGGTTTCTTTGAATTCAATGCCAACGATAGTGAAACATTAATCACGCCAAAATATGATATTAACGACGATGTGATTAGCAGTGGCAATAGCATCATGGCGCATAATCTTTGGCGATTATCCTATTATTTTTATCATACCGATTGGTATGTTTTTGCCGAAACCATGCTAAATGCCTTACAACCAAGCATACAAAAAAGTG
>CAJBKH010000324.1 GCA_903953615.1 uncultured Bacteroidota bacterium | reverse complement strand
GTGTCCTCAGCGGTGGTTGGTTTAATGACATTGCCAACCTTATAATGTTTCATGCCAATTAGGAATACTGCAAGTCCTAAGAACATGCCAATGCCAGCGCCTAAAAAGGCATAGCCCCAACCGTATTTATTGCGCAAATAAGCGGCAATAAAATTACAGATCAAAGCACCCACATTTATGCCCATGTAAAAAATATTATAGCCAGAATCTTTCATGGCCTTGTATTCTGGTTGATTGTATAGATTGCCTAGGAGGGTAGAGATATTTGGTTTGAAAAAGCCATTGCCCAAGATGATTAAGAATAAGCCAATGTAAAAGATGGTGAGGTCGTGCACCGATAGCATGCAATAACCCACACCCATTAAAGTACCGCCAATTAAAATGGCTTTTACATAACCCAGTTTTCGATCGGCCAACAAGCCACCAATAAAAGGCGTAAGGAATACAAAGGCGATGAAAGTACCGAAAATGTCATAGGCTTCTTTCTTGTCCATGGCAAAACCACCTGAAGTGCCAGTCCATTTTTCCATGAGGTATTGTGTAAAAATACCAATGATTAGATAGTAGCCAAAACGCTCCCACATTTCGCTAAAGAACAAATAGGGAAGGGCCTTCGGATGTTTATTATTGTTAGCCATATTTTTTATGCTTACAAGAATAAGGAATAATTTTGAAAGTAGAATAAGGTGATGCCTCAAGAAAAGGGCACATGAAAAACCGACCTAATGGCGATTAGAATTTGCAATTGCAACCACCGTGCTGTTTGCCGCCACCCATGCTTTTCTTACTGCCACAAGCACTTGCGGTAGTTAATAGAATAAGGAGTGCTGCAAAAAATAATTTAGACTTTATCATAATTAGAAAACGAAAATAATGAAAAAAAAGTATTTGAACACTATGCTTTGTTGGTTCATTGGAAATTCAGTGCGTTCGTCGAGTCGTTAAGCATAAGTTTTTTTTTATGCTTGTGTTACCTACTTTTGCCTTATGGAAATAATTGAACAAGGCTTGCATATCCTCATGCATTTAAATGATCATCTAAAAACTTGGATTGCCGAATATGGCGTTTGGATTTATGGTATCATGTTCTTAATTGTATTTGTAGAAACTGGTTTGGTGGTGATGCCTTTGTTGCCAGGCGACTCTTTACTATTCGCTGCTGGTGCCTTGGCTGCGAGTGAGGGTAGTTTAAATATTTTCATTCTTATTCCATTATTAATTATTGCGGCTTTATTGGGCGATAACCTCAATTATTTTGTGGGTCATAAATTGGGAGAGCTGATTAAAAGTAAAAAGAAAATTCTCTTTTTGAAACGCGAGCACATCGAAAAAACGGAGAAGTACTACGAAAAATACGGTGGTAAAACCGTCATCATTGCACGTTTCATTCCAATTGTTAGAACTGTAGCGCCATTCGTTGCAGGAGCAGGTAGCATGAAATACAAAAATTATATTATTAATTGTGTGTTAGGCGCCATTCTTTGGGTAGCAGGAGTAACCACTTTGGGTTATTTATGTGGCAATATCGAGTTCATTCAAAAGCATTTCGAAATCGTTATCTTTGGTATCATTGGTATTTCAGTATTGCCTGTTTTAATCGGTGTTATTAAGGCTAAGCGCGAAGGCGCAGCTGAATAATTATTAAATTAAAGTGCCCCGCTTAGCGCTCATAGGAAATCCGCTTTCACATTCTTTTTCGAAACAGTATTTCGAAACAAAATTTAGTCAACTTAGTTTACCAAATTGGTACTATGATTTATGGGAATTAAAGACCCTTGATGATTTAAAATCTAAACTAATAGCGACTGAGGATTTGGTAGGTTTTAATGTTACGATTCCTTATAAAGTACAAATAATGGAGCACTGTCAATTCCTGTCGGAAGCCGCTCGCAGCATAGGGGCTGTGAATTGTGTAAAGGTAGTTCATTCTCCAAATGGGTTACAATTGCATGGCGAAAATACCGATGTACATGGCTTTGAAATCAGCTTGATGGATTGGTATATCAAAAATAAAAAAGCGGCCTTGGTTTTTGGAAACGGGGGAGCAGCAAAAGCGGCTTTGTATGTTTTGAAAGCCATGGATTTTACAGTTGTACAAGCCGTAAGAAAAATTACTGGTCCCAATCAAATTTTGATAACAGATTTAACTGAAACAGATTTTTGTAATTGCGATTTAATTGTGAATTGCACCCCTGTTGGTACCTTTCCAAAAGTCGATGCGCATTTGCCAATACCAAACAATTGGATTCAAGCGCATCATCAATATTACGACATGGTTTATAATCCTACTGAAACTGCCACCATGCTATTGTTTAAAGCACAAGGTTGCAGCGTAAAAAATGGTTTAGAGATGTTGCATCTACAAGCCGATAGAGCTTGGGAGATTTGGAACAGTTAGGGAATTATTTCAACTGACTTAAAGCCGATTTTAATTTCTCCAACATCACAGGTATTTCTTCTACCTTACAAGTGCCCACACTTAAGCGGTACCAATTGCTTTCTTTGTCGGCCCCAAATGCTGCGAATGGCACAATGGCCAAGGAAGCTTCTTGCAATAAATAAGAAGTCATGTCAGCCGTACTTTTAATCACGTCTCCATTCGGCATTGTTTTGCCTTTTAGATTAAAACTAATGGTTAAATACATAGCAGCCATCGGTTCTATTGCATCAACTGCATAGCCTTCCTGTTTCAAATTAACGAAGCCTTCATAGATTTTATTTAAACGCAAATGGATGGCTGTTTTAGTATGTTCCAAAAATGTTTTTACAGCTGCATCTTGTTTCAAATAATTGGCAGTGGCCACTTGCTCAGCCATAGGACTCCAAGCACCAATATGACTCAATATACCTTTCATTTTATCGATGATGGCTGTTGGGCCAAACGACCAACCAACACGCACCCCAGTAGCACAAAAGGCTTTGCTAATACCATCTATAAACACAGTGTATTCGCGCAATTCAGGAAACAAACTTACGGGATCGTAATGCTCGGAATTGCCATACGTTAAGGTCCAATAAATTTGATCGTATAAAATATACAATGGTTTTTGGTCGGCACTTCTGCTTTTGTTTTCTGCTAATACCGCTTCACAAATTTTATACAATTGGTCTTTCGTAAATACGGTACCCGTTGGATTTAATGGAGAACACAAAGCCAATAAGACAGCATCTTTAAAATGCGGAATCAATTCTTCGGCTGTAGGTAAAAAATTATTTTCTACTGTGGTTTCTACACAAATATGTTCGCCTTCTATAAAATGGGTATAATGGTTATTGTTCCATGAAGGCACAGGATAAATTACTTTTTCACCTTTGTCGCAAATGGTTCTATAAGCTGCATAAATTAATGGGCGACCGCCACCTGAAATTAAATAAGAACCCGCATCGTAATCCAAGCCTTGGTTGTTGCGAATAAAATTCGCCACGGCTGTTCTCAATTCAACAATGCCATTGGCAGGCGGGTAATTGGTTTTCTTATTTCTATAAGCATTTACAATCTCATCTTCAAGTTCAATTGGAATGGGGAAAATAGCAGGATCGAAATCGCCAATGGTGAAATTATAAATTGTTTGTCCCTGTTTTATTCGCTCTGCAATTTCATTTCCTAATTTGATGATTTCAGATGGAATTAAGGTGTCTGCTAAGTGAGAAAGTTTGCTCATTGTATGTTAAGTTAAAGGGTTGCTGTATGTGTTAGCGCAATCTATCATGATTGCGTTAAGTTGAAGTTTTTTTTAATGCAAATGCTGTTGCCAGCGCCATGCCGATTCTACCATTTTTTCTAAATTGAGTTCGGCTTGCCATCCTAGTACATTGCTTGCTTTGTCGTTATTGGCCCATACCTTTTCTACATCACCTACTCTGCGCGCACCAATGGTATAATTGAGTTTTATTTGGTTCACTTTTTCAAAGGTCTCTATAATTTCGAGTACAGTGAATCCATTGCCAGTGCCAATGTTAAATACATCAAAATGGTTGTTTGGATTTTGATTGATAAAATCAATTGCTTTCACATGGGCTTTCGCTAAATCAACCACATGAATATAATCTCTTACACAAGTGCCATCTTTGGTATTGTAATCGTTGCCATAAACAGTTATTTTTTCGCGTATACCTGCCGCTGTTTGTGTGATAAAGGGTACTAAGTTATTCGGAACACCCAATGGTAATTCACCAATCAATGCACTTTCATGCGCACCGATTGGATTAAAATACCTTAAGGCTACAGCATTTAAAAAAGCGCATTCGTTTAATATTTCTTCGCCAATTTGTTTGGTGTTGCCATAAGGAGAGCTCGCTTTTTTAATGGGCGATAATTCACCTACAGGCGAAAAATCCGGCTCGCCATACACAGTGCAAGAAGAACTAAAAACAATGTTCTTAATTTGACAAGCTTCCATGGCACTGATGAGTGAAACCAGTCCACCAATATTGTTATGGTAATATTTCAAAGGAAATTGAACCGATTCCCCAACAGCCTTAAACGCTGCAAAATGGATAACCCCTTCAATGTGGTGGGTGTTTAAAATATGTGTTAAAGTTGCGGTATCGCAAACATCATTTTTATAATAGGTAATCTCTTTCCCGGTTATTTTTTTTAAGCGTTCTAATACTTCAATATTTGTATTGCTTAAATCATCGATAATGATAGGATTGTAATTGTGTGCAATTAATTCAACAACAGTATGTGAACCGATGTAGCCTAAACCGCCAGTAACCAATATATTTTTCATCTTTATTTTATTCTTTTTACAAGCCCCTCTTTCAGTTCGTAGGTTTGATTGCTCTCTTCACAAATGGCAATGCCTTCGCGGTTAAATTCTAGTCGATGTCCATACTCACTCATCCATCCGATTTGTCGCGCAGGGTTACCCACTAACAATGCAAAAGCAGGAACATGTTTCGTTACTACTGCACCTGCACCTATAAAAGCGTATTCGCCAATATTATGACCACATACAATGGTGGCGTTGGCACCTATGCTGGCACCTTTGCCTACAATGGTTTTAGCGTATTGTTCTTTTCTGTTAACTGCGCTGCGAGGATTGGTAACATTGGTAAATACCATGCTTGGTCCTAGGAAAACATCATCTTCGCAAATAACACCCGTATAAATTGAAACATTGTTTTGAACTTTCACATTCGATCCTAAAACAACTTCGGGCGAGATCACAACATTCTGACCGATATTGCATTTTTCGCCTAAGGTACAATTGGGCATAATATGACTGAAGTGCCATATCTTAGAGCCATTGCCAATGGTACATCCTTCATCTATTACTGCGGTGGGGTGAGCAAAATAATCTGACATATATTTATTTGGCAAATATATAAATAATTAACTGTTGCCAATTGGTTTGAAATACAAACCCGCATTAAATGTAAACATTTAATCGACCCTGTTATTTAGGTTTTTTTTGAATGAGGGCTTCCATCAATTGATAACCTTTGGCAGTTAGGCAATAGCTGTATTCAAACATTCTATCGCTGTCGTAACTAAAACCGTGGCGAATGCCAGTTTCAATTTCGCCAGCGGGTTTTGCAAAATCTTTTGCAATTAAATAGCGCAGTTCATCTTTTACAGCATGTTTATTGGGCTCTGTTGTTTCAGCAATTAGCTTATTAAACTCTTCTTCAAATACCAACAATAGGATAATTTCCTTGCCTAGTTCACTCAAGTCTTCCATTTTTAATTAGCTGTTTTTTATTTGGTATTTAAGGGTTTTTGTAAGCTTTTTATTTTTGATTTGTCTCTAACATTCACATGCTCATAAGGACAATGCAAACAACCCATGCCGCAACATGAGCCGCGCTTTAAATGGTAGTGTTCTGTAAATACTAACAAGCCTTCGCTGTTTAAATAAAAATCTTCAGTAGTGTTCGCTCGTATCACATTGCAAAATTAAGTATTCGCTTGCTTAGAAAAATAGGCAAGTCGAGAAATTATTATTAAATCGACTAAATTTGTAGTCTAATTGGTTTAGTATGAAAAGGGTTTTATTTTTTATCGGAATATTAAGTTGTGTTTTAAATGCGAATGCGCAGTGGAAAAAAGTAGTGAGTACAACTACCCAAGATTTGTATGGCGTAACCCTTTTGAATAAGACGGCTTATGCCGTTGGCAATAATTCAACCCTACTTAAATCAAAAGATACTGGAAAAACATGGACCAAATTGGCCTTGCCAACTTTGTACAATTTGAGAGCACTTTATTTTTTCGATTCTTTGCATGGCATCATCACAGGCGAAAATGCCCGCATGCTTAAAACAATAGATGGTGGAAAATTATGGACCCAAACCTATGTTAAAACTGCGGCCTATGCCAATGCCATTTATTTTCAAGGTCAGCATGGTGCAGCTGTAGGTAAAGATTTTTTAGCCGTAAGCTCTTCCGATTCTGGTAAATCATGGAACGTAGATACAACAGCTAGTAAGTTTATAAAATTGCAAGGCGTTACCATTATGCCCAATGGCAATTGCTGGGCTGTTGGCGACAGTGGCTATCTTTTAAATAAAAAAGTTGGGGCCAAAAAATGGCAGGTCAGTCGCTTATCCACCAATATTAATTTAACGGGCATTACCTACATAGGCAATCATACTTTGATAGTGGTTGGCGGCATGCCAGATACAGTAAACCTAGGGAAGTTTTACAATCTAATGGCCCGCAGCACCGACTCAGGTAAAACCTGGCAAATCAATAACATTAGTGAAATGCGCTTAATCAATGGTTTGTCTTTCAGTCACCCCGATAGTGGGTATTTAGTTGGCAGCAGCGGCTTAATTAGCAAATGCAACAATGGGTTTTCGAACCGCGGTTTGCAATTAACAGGCATCGCTTCGGCTTTCAATGGCATTTCGAATGATAATAAATATGGCATAATCGTTGGCGATGGAGGCACCATTGTGCGCACCAACAATGCCGGTGGCAGTCCATTGCTTAATGTTTCAAAGCCTGCGTTAAATACAAATGTGTACACTGTTTATCCGAATCCTTCGAACGGTCATTTTTTCATCAGCTCTCAGACATTTTCATTTGGCTTCGAAATTTTTAACATGCAAGGACAATTAGTGTTTAATTGCGAAGCTTTGAAATCGGCCCATGAAATCGAACTCCCTAGTGCTGGGCTTTATACTATCCGACTTAAGTTAGCGGATGGTACAACACGCATTCACAATATAGCCGTTGTTAAATAAATTTTAGAGGGCCATTGAAATAATTTCGCCATCCACCCTAAATT
>CAJBKH010000323.1 GCA_903953615.1 uncultured Bacteroidota bacterium | reverse complement strand
TATACAAATCTAAAGCCCTTGCAATTATGCAGGAAACGACCCTGCAAATTGCCGATAATGATAATGTAGAAAGTTTAAGTGCTAAATTGAGCGAAGTATGCGGACTTAAATTTCCGAGTGTTTTCAAAGCAGTAGCCAAGCGCATGAATTTGGAAGCGTCTATGAAAAATGGACGCTACCATTTAAAACCTAACATGACCATTGTAGAGGTGGTGCGTGTGTTCAGAGAAGGTAAAAACAGAACGGTTAATCTTACCCTTAACGGCAACAATGATGATTTTGGGTTGAGCATGAAATATGTGGGCGAAAAATTAGAACCAGATATTGAAGCTTTCACAGCTTTGTATTACGACTCTGCCTTCATCGCCTCATTGGGCTTTAACCATGCTACTGTGCCCGCATTGCCTATACCTGATACCTATAATTTTTATTGGCACACTTCGCCCCAAGAGTTTTTCTTAAGATTGAAAAAAGAATACGATAAATATTGGAACAACGAGCGTTTAGAAAAAGCAAAGCAATGTGGCTTGACGCCTGTTGAAGTGGCAACGCTTGCCAGCATTGTGTGTAAAGAAACCAATAAGGTAGATGAAATGCCAAAAGTGGCAGGCATGTATATAAATCGCTTGAAAATAGGCATGCCATTGCAGGCAGATCCTACTATAAAGTTCGCCTTACACGAACCTGGATTGAAAAGAATTTTAAACATTCACTTAAGTGTTGTGTCGCCATACAATACTTATACGAATAAGGGTTTGCCACCTGGCCCCATTTGTGTGCCAAGCAAACAAGCTACCGAAGCGGTGTTAAATTATGCGCAACACAATTATATTTTTATGTGTGCCAAGGAAGACTTTAGTGGGTACCATAATTTTGCAGTGAATTATGCCGAGCATTTAAAGAACGCCCGCTTATATCAAAAGGCGCTCGACCAAAACGGCATCAAATAATTTATTTCTGAACGGTGCGATACAGATAGTAAGCCACACCCATAAAGATAAAGTTAGGAATCCAAACAGCAATGATAGGAGGGATAATGCCCGTTTGTCCGTAGGTGTTGAAATACTGAATGACGAAGAGGTAAATAAAGCTTAGCATGATGCCGACACCTAAATTTAAACCAACACCGCCACGCGATTTTTTACTCGATACACAAACACCAATCACTGTTAAAATAAAAGTGGAGAATGGTGAGGCATAACGACGGTATTTATCCGTTATATAAAATTCCACATTGTCGGCTCCTCTCGCTTTTTCAGATGCTATGTAGTCGTCTAATTCATTTAAATTAAATGCTTGTACATCGTCGCTATGCCTAAAAAAATCAGCAGGGTTAAATTCTATGGTAGTATCTAAAAATTTACCAGTCGTAATTTTCTCTTGGTTGTTAGGAAGGTAATCGCGGATCATGTAATCCTCCAAACGCCATTTCTGTAATCTGCGGTTCCAATTTATTTTACGACCATAGAGTTTGCTTTTTAATAAATTATTTTCATAATACTCTAAAGCCACACCGCCACCAGAACTATCGGCATAACCAAAATACTCAAGAAAGAAATAGGTATTAGGCCTAATCTGACGGTGCACATGGTTGGTGTAATCATCTTTAACATCGCGCACATATTTGTTCTCGAAATTGATGCGTATTTTATCAGAATGTGGTATCACATATGCGTTAAGAATAAATGACAAGATTGCTAAAAGGCCTGCCGTAATAAGGTATGGGCGAAGGAAACGGTTGTAACTAACACCCGATGCTAAGGTGGCCACTATCTCGCTTCTTGAGGCCAACTTAGAAGTAAAAAAGATTACAGATATAAAAATAAAAACAGGACTGAAAAGATTTAAAAAGAAGGGCACATAATTAATGTAGTACTTTAAGAAGATATCCCTAATTGGCGCTTCTTTACTTAAAAAATCATCGAGTTTTTCAGAAATGTCAAAAACAATAATGATAACAATGAACAAGGAAAGGGTGACCACGAATGTCGTGAGAAATTTTTTGATGATATACCAATCCAGTTTTTTTATCATTCGCTTTTGGTTACAGCTTCTGTTTCAATTTTTGTACCATACTATTTTTCCAAGTCGTAAAAGTGTCGTTCAGTATGTGCTGACGGGCTTCTTTAACCAACCATAAATAAAATGATAAGTTGTGCAAACTGGCCAATTGCGGGCCTAGCATTTCGCCTGCCATAAACAAGTGGCGCATATAAGCCTTGCTGTAATCTGGTAAATGCAATTCATCAAAAGGAGAGAAATCATTCTCCCATTTTTTATTTTTAATATTGATAATGCCATCTTTGGTGAAGATGGTGCCATTGCGACCATTCCTTGTTGGCATAACACAATCGAACATGTCGACACCTAAAGCTATACATTCTAAAATATTTTCAGGCGTGCCTACACCCATCAGGTATCTCGGCTTGTCTTTGGGTAAAATATTGCAAACCAAATCAGTGGTTTCATACATCATTTCGTGGGGTTCGCCTACGCTTAAGCCACCAATCGCATTGCCTAAGCAATCTTTTTTTGCGATGAACTCTGCACTTTGTTGTCTTAAATCTTTGTAAGTACTGCCTTGCAAAATAGGAAACAAGGCCTGTTCATAACCATACAAGCCTGTGGTTTCGTTCATGCGTTGTATGCAACGGTCGAGCCAGCGGTGGGTAAGGTGCATGCTCTTTTCAGCATACTGATAAGTGCTAGGATATGGCGGACATTCATCGAACGCCATGATAATATCGCCACCAATCGTTCTTTGAATATCAATCACATTTTCTGGCGTAAATAAATGTCTGCTGCCATCAATGTGCGATTGAAATTTTGCGCCTTCTTCTGTTAATTTTCTCTTGGCTGCTAAGCTGTAAACTTGGTAGCCACCACTATCGGTTAAGATGGGTTTTTGCCAATTCATAAACTTGTGCAAACCACCGGCCTCATTAATAATTTGCATGCCTGGACGCATGTAAAGATGATAGGTGTTTCCCAAAATAATTTGGGCTTTTATCTCATCGTTTAATTGTTTTTGATTAATGGCTTTAACTGTGCCTACCGTGCCCACAGGCATAAAGATAGGGGTTTCGATTACACCATGGTCGGTATGCAGTTCGGCAGCTCTGGCCTTGCTATGCTGCTCGGTATGCTTAAGGTCGAAGTGCATTTATTGAAAATGGAAGGAAATTTGAAATAAGCGGGATTGAATTCTATCAATAGAAGAAGTATAGATATACGGATCGGGGCTATTCATATTGGTTATGCTATTGCTCATTTTAAACTCTGTAGCAAACACTGCAAACAAACCAAAATGCTCGATACCAAATCCGAAATCGTAATACAAAGCTGTTTGCTTAAAAGGTACGAGTGCTCTGTTAGGACTGCGCACAGCATCTTCGTTGCTAGAAAAGTCGTAGGAGAATTTAACACCGCCAATTAAGTAAAAGCGACTGTTTTGATGGCGTTGGGTGTGGTATTTAAACAACAAACATTGGTCGAGCGCCACTGTTTCCGTTTTGGCCGTTTCAATTCTATCGTTAAAGGTATAAACAAAATTGCGTTGACTGAATTGTATTTGTGGTAAGTAGCGAAAGGTGCCGTATTTGCTAAGGCGAACTTCCATTAAACCACCGAAACCAAAACCAGAAAAACCTTGGGGGCGAATGCTGCGAACAGAATCGCGTTGGTAAAAATCGGCTGCCGTTACAACTTTGGCCTTGCCAAAATTTGGTACAATAGAAAATCCGAAATGCACTTTTTGCAAATCATAAAGTGCATTGTGCTCGCGACCTTGTCCCATCACAGAACAAGTTGCAAATAGCAATGCAACGCATACAATTATTTTATACCTGTGTAGATACTGCAAATTCCGAAGGTTAAGGGTTTAGCGGTTGGTGTTTTGAAGCCAGTTTTAATGAGTACATTGGTGAAAGCCTCACCATCTGGAAAATGTTTAACAGATTCAGGGAGATAAGTGTAGGCACTATTGCTTTTGGAGATATAACGGCCCCAAAATGGCAATATTGCATTGAAGTAAAAATTATACAAATTTTTGACAGGAAATTTTTTAGGTTTACTGAATTCAAGCACTACCAATTTAGCACCTGGTTTTAAAACACGGTAAATTTCTGAAAGGCCTTGTTCAAAATTTTCGAAGTTGCGCACGCCAAAACCTACAGTGCAGGCATCGAAAGTATTGTCGGGAAATAAGATTTTCTCACTATCGCCCTTTAACAATTCTATTTTATTGTTTTGTTGGTTCTTTGTAATCTTGGTGCGACCTACACTCAACATGCCTTCGCTTAAATCGATGCCCGTTACTTTATCTGGATTCAATTCGAGTGCAGCTATCGCTAGGTCGGCAGTACCAGTGGCCATGTCCAAAATTTGCTTGGGTTGAGAAGCTATAAGTTCGTTGATGGCTTTTTTTCGCCAGCCTTTATCAATGCCTAAAGAAAGAAAATGGTTGAGAAAATCATAACGCTTAGATATGCTGTCGAACATCTCTTCGACTTGCTGTTTTTTACCAGTGTCTGAAGATTGTATGGGTTTAACGGTACTCAATGGATTATTTAAATTACTTTTGCCTAAAAATACGGGTGCAAAGATAAGCACTTCGCATAGAATAAAAATAAAATGAAAAAAGCGGAATTTAAAGGCTCATATCCAGACTATAAAGTATTGCCTAAGTCGGATTTACCAGAGTTTGCCTTCATCGGAAGAAGTAATGTTGGAAAGAGTTCGCTCATCAATATGTTGTGCAACAAGAAAGATTTGGCTAAAACCTCATCAAAGCCAGGTAAAACACAACACATTGTTCAATTTTTGGTTGACGAGCGTTGGTATTTGGTGGATTTGCCAGGCTATGGTTATGCTAAAATATCAAAAGATTTAAGGCATCAGTTTGGCGATATGATTCAAACGTATTTGATGGATCGCGAAGTGATGAATTGCGTATTTGTTTTGTTGGACAGTCGCTTGCCACCCCAGAAAATCGATCTTGAATTTATTGAGTGGTTAGGTGTGTCGGCCATTCCTTTTTGTTTAGCTTTTACTAAAACGGATAAATTAAAACCAAAAGAGTTGGTAGATAATATTGCAAATTATAAAGCGAAGTTGCTCGAAACATGGGAAGAATTACCCGACATCTTTATTACTTCGGCCAACGATAAATTGGGCAGAGATGAGATTCTGAATTTTATAGATGGCGTGATAAAAACCATCAATTCAAGAGAGCGCGATTTTTAATTAAAGCTGAGTCTTATCAATCTAGCATAATTTCCTTTTATCATTCACATTATTTACAAAATTAAGCCATATTTTTGCCCCATTAATTCAGTATGCCCAAAATAGATTTCAATAATACCAGTATCGCTTTTCACCATAAAACCAATAGTGATTTGAAGAAAGCCTGGTGGTTGTTTAATAGTTTCAAATATCCTTTTATTGTGAATGTTGGTCCAAAGATGGCCGACTTCGCTTTCTCGCTTCACTTGCCGATTAAAGGCATGGTAAAGAGCACCATCTTCTCACAGTTTTGTGGTGGCGAAAACATTGAAGAATGTACAGTTGCGATTCGCAATTTAACCCAATCGAACATTGGTACCATACTCGATTATTCGGTTGAAGGCGAAGAGAGTGAAACGGTTTTTGATGCTACATGCAACGAGATTATTGCGACCATTAACAAGGCTGCAGGCAATCCTGCCATTCCTTTTTCTGTTTTCAAAACCACTGGTATCGGGCGTTTCGCCTTAATGGCCAAAGTTAATTCAAAATTGGAATTGAACAATTTAGAACAAGCAGAATTTAGCAGATTGAAAGGGCGTTTCGAAAAAATTTGTCAAAGCGCTTACGATAAAAAAGTGAGGGTGTTTATAGATGCCGAAGAAACTTGGATCCAAGATACCATCGATAAGTTAACCTATAACATGATGATGAAATTCAATCAGGAAACTGCCATTGTATACAACACCATTCAATGTTACAGAAAAGACCGCGTGGCCCATTTGCAAAATGCGGTGGCAACTTTAGATTGTAAGTTAGGTTTTAAATTGGTGCGCGGTGCCTACATGGAAAAAGAGCGTGAAAGAGCCTTGGCCAAAGGCATGCCAAGTCCGATTCAAAATACCAAAGAATTAACCGATAAAGAATTCAATGCCGTAATGACCATCTGCATTCAGCACATCGATAAGGTGTCTATTTGTGCGGGGACACACAACGAAGAGAGTTCGCAGTTGTTGGTGGATTTGATTGAACAATACAATTTACAGCCGAATGATCAACGCATTTACTTTGCTCAGTTGTTGGGCATGAGCGATCATATCAGTTTTAATTTAGCCAATGCGGGATATAACGTGGCCAAGTATGTGCCTTATGGTCCTGTAAGAGCGGTATTACCTTATTTAAGTAGAAGAGCGCAAGAGAATAGCTCAGTAAAAGGGCAGGTGGGTCGCGAGCTGCGTTTAATATCAGAAGAGTTAACGCGCAGAGGGAAGAAATAAATTGCTTCATGCCACGAATTGGTGTATATTTACGTCTTAAATGAAAACCTTCATTTAAATGACAACTACAAAACTGTTTTTTCTTTTTTTAATAAGTGCGTTATCTCTATTTGAATTGCGTGCGGCCGAAATACTAGGAGGGTCTATTCGTTATGAATCCCTAGGAAATCAGAAGTACAAAGTCATTGGTGTTTTAAATCGCAATTGCAGTGGCACGCCCTTATCCATTCCAGTTTTTAAAATAGAGGCGGGCAGTTTGTCTTATACCCTAACAGCCAGTAGGACAAGTATAGAGGATGTAACACCGCGTTGTTCAAAAACTTCAAGCCCTTGTGTGCCTTCTAATACCACAACCAACGATGGGGTTGAGCAACACACCTTCGAGACCACAGTCGATTTCAGTGTAGCGCCCTACAATCAGTTTTACACCCAAGGTCAGTGCGAGGTAATGTTTAGCATGGCGGCTTTTCACCGCAGCTATAATTTAACCACGGTGTCGGCCAATCAATTTTATATAGAGGCCATGTTGAACCTTTGTATTTTGGGTACTAGTTTAAGCAATTCAACTTCAAAAAATAAAACAGAAACAGCAATCAAAATGTGTTGTAATGTTCCGTTTGCATACAATTTAGGATATAGCGACCCAGACGTTGATTCTGTTATATTTTCTCTAGAAACACCTAAGAAAAGCAAGGACAGTTTCGAGCAGTTCATTAGTCCTTTTAGTGTCAGTATTCCTATGTCTCCTTTTTGTATGCCTTCAGGGGTAAGTTGTACCCCCTTGCCAAATGCAAAACCACCTAGGGGTATTTGGTTCGATGCCAATACAGGTGATTTGGTTTTAACACCCACCAATTGCAGTGAGCATGCTGTTATCAGTATCAAAGCCAGAGACTTTAGAAAAATAAATAACAAAATGGAATTGGTGGGTTATACCACTACCGAACTAAATGTAGAGGTGGTGATATGCAGCGATAACAATCCACCTACTATACCGACTAGTAATAAACAAACTGTATGCGAAGGCAATAAATTGTGTTTTACCATACAATCAAAAGATGCCAGATCGCTTAAGCAGACCACCGATGATACCACCCAATTGATATGGAACAACGGTATACCAGGTGCGGTATTTGCCATTGTTGATCCAACGGCCAGAGAAAAAGAAGCGCAGTTTTGTTGGCAAACCCAATTAGGCGATGCCCGCGATAATCCTTATTCATTTACTGTAACAGCCACCGATGATTTTTGTCCGAATCCTGCAAGAACCAACAAGGGGTTTATAGTAACAGTAAAACCAAGGGCTACGATGTATGCAAAATACACGAAACAAGCAGGGAATAAATTGGTGTTCGAGGGTGTGAATGGTTCAAGTATTTCGAATATTTATGAATGGACCATTGCGGATACTTTATATAAAACCTTTAATCAAAAAGATTCCGTTAGTTTTAAAGATACGGGCACCTATATCATCAAAATTGTGGTAAATAATTATCCACGCAATTGTCCAACGACCTATTATGATACTGTACACATGGATGGCTCCATCACAACAGCGGTACATTCGTTAAGTGTTCTAAATGCCCGCATCTATCCCAACCCTGCCAGCCAAAGTATCACCATCGATTTGCCAATGAACCATGGCATTAGCGATATGAAATTATGGAGTAGCGATGGGCGCTTAATATACAGTGGTGCCTATGCGATTACACTTGATATCAGCGCTTATTCCAAAGGTGTTTACATGCTAGAGTTGATAGGTGAGGAGCAGCATCAATTTTTGAAAGTGATTAAGTCGTAACGACTAGCTAAAAAATTTTCTCTCAACAATTTGAACTTTCGATTGTTTAAATATTAATGATTACGAAAGTCCCTTCCATTTCAACCCTTGGTGAATTAAAGAAAAGCGGTTGGAAAACCAGAACTGTGAAACAGGAAATGCGCGAAAATTTAGTGAACGGTTTGCAAACCGGTAGTGGCATATTTAATGAAATTAAAGGTTACGATCAAACGGTATTGCCCCAATTGCAAACCGCCATTTTATCGAAACACCATTTTATATTATTGGGTTTAAGAGGTCAGGCGAAAACCAGAATTGCCCGCCTTTGTGTTAACCTGTTAGACGAGTGGATGCCCATTGTAAAGGGTAGCGAAATAATGGATGATCCTTATAAGCCTTTGTCGAAATTTGCGAATGATTTAGTTGCAGAACATGGCGATAAAACGCCCATCGAATGGATACACCGGAACGAGCGATTTACAGAAAAATTGGCTACACCAGATGTGTCAGTTGCCGATTTAATTGGCGATGTGGATCCTATTAAAGCAGCGACTCAAAAATTAACCTATGCCGACGAACGTGTGATCCATTTTGGCCTAGTGCCGCGCAGTAACCGTTGTTTATTTGTGATCAATGAATTGCCCGATTTGCAACCCCGCATTCAAGTGGCTTTGTTCAATATTTTACAAGAAGGCGATATTCAAATCAGAGGCTTCAAATTGCGTTTGCCTGTCGATGTGCAATTTATTTTTACAGCTAATCCCGAAGATTATACCAACCGCGGTAGCATTGTAACACCTTTGAAAGACCGTATCGGTAGTCAGATTTTAACCCACTACCCTAAAACCATAGAATTGGGTAAGGCCATTACGGCACAAGAAGCCAAAATTTCTTTGGAACAGCGCGAAATGGTGGCCATCTCAGATTTGCTTTTAACCCTCATTGAACAAATCGCATTCGAAGCACGTGAGAGTGAATTGATAGATAAAAAGAGTGGTGTATCGGCCCGTTTAACAATTTCGGCTCTAGAAAATTTATACAGCACAGCCGAGCGCAGAGCTTTGGTAAATGGCGATGATACCACGGTTGCAAGAATCAATGATTTGTACAATATCATACAATCCATTACGGGCAAAGTAGAGTTGGTATACGAAGGCGAACTCGAAGGTGTGGCCAATGTGGCCAACACTTTAATCGGTAAAGCCATTCGCAATTTGTTTACCAAAACATTCCCCGATCCAGTAAAAGCTAAAAAATCTAAGAAGGGCAATCCTTACCAAGCCATTTTGGATTGGTTTGCCGAAGGCAATATGCTAGACCTAAAAGCCGATTACAGCAACAAACAATACCAAGACGCTTTGAATGCTATCACAGGTTTAAAAGACCTAGTAAAAGGCATTGTTAAAACTGCAGATGCCAAAGAATTATTACTATTAATGGAATTCGTTTTGTTTGGTTTGGTAGAATTCTCTCAAATCTCGAAACACAATACCGATAACGGTTTGCAATTGAAAGATACTTTAAGCGGTATGTTCAATGTGATGCGCGATGGTGATGTGGATGAGGGTGGGTATTACGAGGAGAGATAGCCAATTCATCAATTTGATAATTTGGTAATTTGATAATGCTTTTTTAATGGCATTAATGAAATTTCATTTTGATAATGAGATAATTTGATAATGACTTTTTGTGCGTCATTGAAACTTCCTTTTAATAAACGTCTCACTGAGCTTGTCGAAGTGAGATTTGTAATATTATTATTTTTAATGCATTAATAAAACTTTGTTTTGCTGTTAAATTATACTAGAAAATCTGTGCTATGAAATTTGGATTTTATTTCCCGATCGCTATCGGGATCTGTGGCTTTATAGGCCCAACCAAAGTGTTCACTTGATGTGGTTTACTTGCTGCTTGCACTCCTTTTTTTACTCGAAATATTCAATACCTTCGCCCTCTATTTATTAGCATGGGAACTATTTTGTCAGAAACCACCGAAACCATTAATCACCTGTCGGCCCACCAAGTGGGGAATAAAAACAACGGAGAAGATATCTTCGCTTCGCGCGCTACCATCGATATCAGCGATGAACGTTTGCAAGAACTCCTACTAAAATATTTTTTGAGTCCCTTTACCTCTCAAGAGTTTTACCATTTTACGTTTACTAACATGGATTTTAAACTCAATCCATTATACATCTACGCCACCTCTATTTTCGAAGGTATCAGCGATTTCCATTTGAACACCATCAATATCGCCAAGCATTTGTACGAAATGTCTAACCATCCTTCTATCAAGTCGGGCGACTTGTTTGTAGCGCATTTTAGTAACTTGTTCATTGGTGGCGAAACAGCAGATGCCATCGGTATTTTCAAGTCGGAAAACCGCCAACCTTTTTTGAAAATTGACCAGAAAAAATCACAGTTTTTGTTGGAGTATGAAGATGGTATTAACATCGATAAACTGGACAAAGGTTGTTTGATTTTAAATGTAGAAAAAGAAGCAGGCTATAAAGTTTGTATCGTCGATAAGGCCAACAAATCGACCGAAGCGCAATTTTGGAAAGACAGTTTCTTGATGCTCAAAACCCGCAACGATGATTACCACCAAACCAAAGATTT
>CAJBKH010000322.1 GCA_903953615.1 uncultured Bacteroidota bacterium | reverse complement strand
CTTTAAAACTTGAAGCATTAAGTAACTTAAAAAAGATTAAAAGCGATAAAAAGAAACCCATATGATGAAAAGATTAGTGATATTATGTTTGGCCATAGTTGGCTGGATAAGCGAAACCCAAGCCCAAGAAATTGAGATAAAAAAATGGTATGTAGCAGATGCAAAAATTGCTTGCCAATTGGGCGATGCCATGACCTCTTGCTTGAGAATCCGTGAAAGTGAAGATAGCAATTGGGTTAATTTTCCTTGGACCATCGAAGGATTTACCCATGAAAAAGGATTTGAATATTATATTGAGGTGAGCCAACAAAAATTAAAATTCACAGAAATGGATGGACCAAAATTCACGTATGCCTTGAGCACCATCATCTATCAAAAAAGTACTGTGCACATAGACAAACGCATTTTAGCAAACAATACATTTCAAATCATCAACATTGAGCAGTACGGCAAAAAAACATTGGCTTTGAAAGCAAAACCTTATGTAAAATTCGACCTCGATTCAAATGTTATTTATGGATTCAGCGGTTGTAATAGTTTTATGGGATCTTGCAGTTATGCCACCGCGTTTATGCAATTCGGCACCTTGACAAGCACCTTAATATCGTGCAACTTTGATGATATCGAATCTAAAATTAATGCAGCGCTCAAAGGCAAAGCAACCTTCTATGCGCGTAACAACATGTTGTACATTGTTTGCGAAAACTTTATGACCTTGCATTGCCGTCCTGACAAACGATTAGATTCTATTTTAAATGTCATTGAATTAGAAAAACAACCTAAGAACGATATCAACTTCATGAAAAATGAAGATGGCAGCTACCGTGTAAACGCGCCTGCTATGCATGCCAATGCGAATTTATTTTTCATGTACCGACCTGCCAAACTAACGGAAGCCGAAAGAAAAAAATTAAAATACAAATTATTGCCTATTGGGATGAATCCTGAAATAACAATGGTAGAAATTTTAAATAAGGAAAACGAAAAACCGGACATGCTATATGCCATCATTACCTACAAAGATGGTTCGAAAAGAGAAATGGAAATAAGAGATGCCAACTAGGCTTACCTCATTTAGCAAAGGTGGCGGTTGCGGATGTAAAATCGAACCCGCTGTTCTTAAAAGCATTCTATCTCAGTCGCCATCAACTTACTTCCCTGCCCTATTGGTAGGCAATGCTAGCAACGATGATGCGGCTGTTTATGCCTTGAATGAAGAAGATTGTATTATTAGTACAACTGATTTCTTTTTACCCATTGTTGATAGTGCCTTTGATTTTGGTCAAATTGCTGCAGCCAATGCTATAAGCGATGTGTATGCCATGGGTGGACAGCCCATAATGGCCATTGCGATTCTTGGCTGGCCTGTAGATATTTTATCTGTTGAAGATGCTCAGGAAGTTATGCGAGGCGCACAAACCATCTGTGCAAAAGCTGGCATTCCCATAGCAGGTGGCCATAGTATACAAACCAGTGAACCTTTGTTCGGCTTAAGCGTTAACGGCTTGGTTAAAAAACAAAACTTAAAGCAAAACAATACGTGTCAAGTTGGCGATTCTATTTATCTCACCAAACCCTTGGGACTGGGCTTAATGGCCAATGCGATTAAACATGATAAATTGTCGGAGGCCGGTTATCAGCGGCTTATCGAACTATGCACAACACTTAATACCATTGGTAGTGAATTAGGCAAAATACAAACGGTAACAGCCATGACAGATGTGACAGGCTTCGGCTTATTAGGCCATCTAAGTGAAATGTTAGGAATAAATTTGGGAGCAGATTTGAGTTTAGATAAAATAGCTGTAGAACCCGAAGCTAAAGCATTGGCCCAACAATTTATATATCCCAATATTACAACGAGTAATTATAATTTTATAAAGGACCGTTGCACGGGCTTAGATGGACTAGAATTTCTTTGGCTCTGCGATCCGCAAACCAGCGGAGGGCTATTATTTACAAGTTCGGAACCCATAACTAATGAGGCTTGTTTTGAAATTGGCAAGATAACTGCGAGTGGTAAAATTGCAATAGGCAAATAACAAACTTTCAGAAGCACCTTAGCTTTTATTAAGCTTAATCTTTTTCTTCTTTTATAAACTTCCCTTCGCTATCAAAAATTAATTTTTTCCCTTTTATTTCTATTTCGTAAGTTTTAGGACCAGCTAATTTTGAGACTTGTGAAACTTCTTTTATTTTGGGATTTCCGTAATTTGAATTAATATAATCTAGAACGCCACTCGGCAATTCAGCTTTAGTAATTATCATTTCTATTTCCAACAGTGTTCCAGTTGCATTAAACAAGGCAGACGCGGTTCTTAGACTTCCTGTGCTATCCTTCACGAAAAAATTAGCCTCATAATCAGAGTCCTCTTTTTCCCACTCTACCAATAGCGCCATCGGCAAATACTTTTTCATGCCGGCAAGCACAGGTGCAGGCACATTTTTAGGTTTAAGGGTTTGCGCATAACTTGATTCAAAAAAAGAAATGGCCAATATGGTCAACAAAATATTTTTAATCATAACTCAAATTCACTTTCAAAATAAAGAAGGATTCATCACAATTCCTTACAATTTATTAAATATCGTATAAATTCAAGATTTAATACGCTTTTTTTTGTTTACACCATTAATTCTTTCATCTTTGAACCAATGAAATATTTTTTATCGCTAATTGGTTGCGTGGCTGTAATATTTATATACAGTTGCAAACCGAAATACCACGTGAAAGTAGGTGAACCTAAAATAATAGAAGTATTAGAATACAAGGCTGCTGTTACCAAAATCAACAATTTGGTGAACACCACACTCATTTTAGAACCAGACTTTAAACAGAAAGAACTAAAAGGCATTGCCCACATAACCTTGAAACCCCATTTTTACAACACAGATTCATTGACCTTAAATGCAAAATACATGCGCATAGAAAAAGTAGGCATGAGTCTAGTTAAAAATAAACCAACAGATATTGGCAGCTATAAAACGTACAATTCAACGCCATTAAAATACACTTACGATTCATTATTTCTAAGAATTAAATTGGATAGACCTTACACGAAAGACGAATCTTATACCATCGTCATTGAATACACTGCGCAACCTGAGAAATGCAAGAGCGAAGGTGGTGAAGCCATTTCTGAAGACAAGGGCATGTACTTTATCAATACCGATAGTAGCGATAAGACAAAGCCTACACAGATATGGACCCAAGGCGAAACCGAAGCGGCTAGCTGCTGGTTTCCTACCATCGATGCACCGAATCAAAAAACAACAGAGGAGATTTATGTCACAGTACCTAATACTTTTAGAACCATTTCGAATGGCTTATTAATTTCTTCGGAGGTATTGCCAAACAATAAAAGAATGGATTATTGGAAAAATGACAAACCACATGCTCCTTATTTATTCGCATTAGTTATAGGTGATTTCATTCCTACAAAAGATAAATGGCGCAACCTCGATTTAAATTATTACATGGAACCGGCCTATGCACAATATGCAAAAACAGTATTTGGCAATACGCCCGAAATGCTCGAATTCTATAGCAAAAAACTTGGCTATGATTACCCTTGGCCAAAATTTGATCAAGTAGTAGTGCGCGATTTTGTGAGTGGCGCCATGGAAAATACTGGCTGCGTGGTGCACTTTGACAAATTAAACCATACCAACCGCGAGCATCTCGACAACACTTACGAAGATGTAATTTGCCATGAATTATTTCACCATTGGTTTGGCGATTTAGTGACCTGCGAAAGCTGGAGCAACATCCCTTTAAATGAATCTTTTGCAACCTATGGCGAATACCTATGGAACGAACACAAATATGGCAGAAACGAAGCCGATTTGAAATTTGATGAGTTTCTCAGTTACTATTTGAATGAAGCCGAAGACAAACAAGTACCAATGATTCGCTATAACTATAGCAAACGTGATGATTTATTTGACAGACACAGCTATCAAAAAGGTGGTGCTATTTTACACATGCTGCGTAAATATATTGGCGATGAAGCCTTCTTCAAATCACTCAATTTATACCTTACACGAAATGCCTACAAAACCGTTGAATTGAGTAATCTGAGAACAACTTTTGAAGAAGTAACTGGCGAAGATTTAAACTGGTTTTTCAACCAATGGTTCATCAATGCTGGTCACCCAGAAATTGAAGTAAAACACCAAACATACAATGGCTCAGGCGAACTATATGGCATCACAGTGATTCAAAAATCAACAGTTTACAAGTTACCAATAGACATTGATATTTATACAGCGAAAGGAATCGAAAGACATCGCATTATGATTGACAAAGATTCACAAACCTTTGGTCTGAAATCTAAAAGCAAACCTTTAGCGGTTGTATTCGATGCTGAGCACCAGTTACTTGCCGACATAGCTGAAACCAAAAGCATTGCTGGATGGGAAGACCAATTGAAACATGCTACCCTAGCTACCCATAAAGCCGAGGCACTTAAACAACTCAACGCATTACAACAAGACAAAGGTCAAAGGGTAATTTACAATAGCAAATATTTACATGATTCCTTTTGGTATTTAAGAGAAACGGCCTTAGATAATTTAAACAGTTTAGAACTCACAGACATTGAGGCCAAACCTGTTTTAGCCGATATAGAAACCTTGGCCATTAGCGACCCTAAGCCGGCTGTAAGAGCGGCTTGTATTCCTTTTCTGCAAGAACAAAAAGATGAAGACCGTTTATCAAAAATGCTTCATGACTCTTCTTACAATGTTTGTTCAAAAGCACTTCAAGCATTAGGTTCAATCAATAAAGAAGAAGCCTATAATTTCGCGAACGAAAACAGAGAAGAAAAAAACTTACTATTGCAGAGCTATGTCTTTTATACAGTTGGACGTTATAGCAAAAACAATGAGATAGATTTTTTTATTTCACACTTGAAAAACGCTGATGATAATTCGTATTCGAATGCTACCACAGGTCTTAATTATTTAACACTTTACAACCAACTTGATTTAATTGATGAGCTGCTTGTTGAACTTAATTCAATGGCGGCTAACAACATTAAAAAAGAAAGAGCGATTGAATGTTTAAAAGAATTACAATCGGCTGCAACCTTGAAAATATTCTATTTAAATTTATACAAAAGAATCGACAAAGAAAATAAAGTTTACTATGCACAAGCCTCTAAAACAATGGAAGCAAGTAGAAAGAAAATTGAAGTTGTTTTGGCTAAATACGATACAACTTTAAACGATAAATAATTGTGCATTGGTCGATTTTTATTTGAAGTGAATACCCCAACATTGAATTTTGAAGTATGATACAAAACCACGAAATTGATTACAGAATTATTGGCGAGGAAATGCAGTGTGTTGAGCTTGAACTCGACCCGCAAGAAACAGCCATTGGTGAAAGCGGTAGTTTTATGATGATGGACCGCGAAATACAAATGGAGACCATCTTTGGCGATGGCAGCAACAACAATAACAATAGCGGTTTTCTTGGTAAATTAATGTCAGCAGGCAAACGTTTATTAACTGGCGAAAGTTTATTTATGACAGCGTTTACCAACAGTGGCAATAGCAAAAAGAGAGTAACTTTTGCAGCACCCTACCCCGGCAAAATTATCGCTTTAGATTTGTACCGTATGAATGGTAAAATCATTTGTCAAAAAGATGCGTTTTTGTGCGCAGCCAAAGGCGTTTCTGTTGGCATAGAATTTCAAAGAAAATTAGGCACTGGCTTATTCGGTGGCGAAGGGTTTATCATGCAAAAATTAGAAGGTGATGGCATGGCCTTTGTGCATGCTGGTGGCCATGTATTAGAACGCGAATTGCAACCGGGCGAGTTAATTAAAATAGATACGGGTTGTATCGTTGCATTTACACAAACTGTGCATTACGATATCCAATTTATTGGTGGTATTAAAAACACCATTTTTGGTGGCGAAGGCTTGTTTTTTGCTACACTCGAAGGACCTGGAAAAGTATGGATACAAAGTTTACCTATTAGTCGTTTAGCTTCAAGAATCATGAGCTATGGCAGAGTTGGTGGCCGAAAAGAAGAAGGCTCTATCCTTGGTGGTCTAGGCAATCTATTAGATGGCGACGGCATTTAATTTATTGCACTACTATTTTTAAAATTTGTAGTTGACCATTGCTTTTACAACACAAGGTATAAACACCTTTTGCCAACCCCTCTATTTCAATTTTATTATAAATAAACCCATTCTGTGAAAAACAGATTTGCCCGACAGCATTGATGATTTCAATTGATTCAAGGGGTGCATTCCCTATGAGGCTAAATCGACCATTGTTAGGATTTGGCACCACTTGAAAAAGATTTATTATCTCCAACTTTACATTCAAACTTGTAGCATATTCATAGGCCCCAATATCAATTTTAGCATCGCTTATCCTGGCACTAAAGCCACAACTGTCTTCATACTCTAATCCGGGATTTAAAGAATAACCTTGCACATTTGTATTGATTGCAAGGCCTTGGTTGATGGCGGGCGATAAGGCTTGCAAATGATAATCGTAAATATTGGGACTCTTGAATTTTAGAACAGATAAATTATCTGCTATGGCATTATTCGAGGAATCTAAAGTAGTTGGGCTTCCTATGATCAAACCACCTGTTTTAGCACCAGCAAAAATATTATTCTTTACAAATAACAATGTGGTTGAATTCGCAATATTAATAAAGCTACCTGTTGTTTTTTTGTTAACGAAGGTATTGTTTATCACATATAATTTGTGAGGCACTGTATTTGTCAATCCCTCGAGCCCATAACCTAACATATTGCTGTTAGAAGAGTTCTGATTTTGCTCAATGACATTGCCCATAACCAAAGCAGTGCCACCATTTGGCAAGTCAATATTGCGACTGTCAATGGTGGTTTCATTGGCGATGCGATTGTATAAAATAAAATTATAATTTGCCCTGCTTTTTAACTCATGCCCTTCGGCCAAAGCATTGTAGGTATAATTGTAACGAAAGACAAAAGTATCAATATGGTTAATATAAATATTGTGTTGAAATCCGGGATTGGCCACACTTCCTCCATTCAAAAATTCAGAGTATTCAATGGTGGTTTTGCAATTGGCAATATTACCACAAAGAATTCCCATTTCATTGGCTTCAAACTTACATTGGGTAACCCATAAATTTCTGCCCTCTTGTCGAATGCCTGCACCATTATTACTTTGTACCACAGCATTCGCAAATTCAATGTTGTGAACATGCACATTGGCGCCACTAATTACAAATATGCCTTTACCATTGCTAGCATCATTGGCGATGATAGCACCCGCTTCTAAACGCGGCCGACCACCAATACCTACTAAAAATAAATTATCGACCGTCCACAACACTTGCTTATCGTTTTGATAAATTGCATAGTCAATTTGAACTGTGTCACCTGGCTGAACCAAGGCTGCTAATTGACTGCAATATTGATATGCTCTACTTGGACCAACGTTCCAAACTTTCGCATAGAGAGCGTTCATGAATAAAAAGAAAGTAAAAATTAATAGATTATTCTTCATAATTAGGCCTATAAAATTAGTTGTTAATTTATTGAATCAATTGACGCAACATTTCAAAGGCCATGTTGTTCGCGCGACCAATTACATTCATGCGATCGCCTATAAAGTGAAAAGTTTTTACAAGGGTTGTATCTTTATTGCAAACACCAATTACAACTGTACCAACTGGTTTTTCAACACTGCCTCCACCCGGACCAGCAACACCAGAAACGGCAATGGCGTAATCTGTTGTTAAGCGTTCGCGCACCCCTTCTACCATTTGTGTCACTACTTGTTCGCTCACCGCGCCAACGGTTTCAAACAAGGTAGACTCAACGCCTAATTGGTGGTGCTTTACAGAATTACTATAACTTACAACAGAACCTACAAATACTTTAGAGGCACCTGGTAGCATTGTCATTTGATGCGATATGTATCCACCTGTACAACTTTCTGCTATGCTCAAGGTTTGATTCTTTGCACTCAATTGATTGAATACGATTTCAGCCATGCTCATATCTTCGGTAGCAACAACTGCATCACCTAGTATTGTTTGAATGGCTTGTGTATAAGCTTCAATCTCATTAATAATATCCTTTCCAGTTTGTTCAACACCTGTTAAACGCAAGCGCACAATGTTCCAATTGGGTAAGTAGGCCAATTTAATATAGCTTGGTAAATTATCTTCTACCTCTTCAATTCTTTTCGCTAATATAGATTCAGGAACATTGATTGTAACAATTGTTTTATGAAATAATTTAGGTTGCGAAAACCTTTCATTGATTAATGGCAATGCCTTAAACTCAAAAATGTTTTTCATCTCATAAGGCACCCCTGGCATGCTAATTATTATTTTACCTTCATGCTCGAACCACATACCTGGTGCAGTTCCCCATTCATTAAAAAGTGTGATACAACCATCTGGCAACTCCGCTTGCAATTTATTAACTTCT
>CAJBKH010000321.1 GCA_903953615.1 uncultured Bacteroidota bacterium | reverse complement strand
GCGCTATTGTATGGGATTTATTTTGTAAAGAGATGAAATTGAAAATGTTTGGCTATAAAACAACAATCATTTTTAATTCGTAAATCACTTGAAATGTTAATAAAAAACCGACCGTTTGGTATGTTTTTTTAGACTTAAGTCAAAAAAAGCGAACATTAAATTGTTAATTTTCTTTCTCCTCAAGGTATTATGCTATTAAAATGATTATATTTGTTTTTAGAAGCAACTCTTTGGATGCAACCAAGCAAGTTCATAGCGCAAACACTTAGTAGGAGTTTAATACTTCGTACTTGCACCATGTTGGTTTTGCTTTCTTCCCTCTCCTCTCTTTTTTCTCAGAACAGCATGGTGGGCGATGGCTTTGGTGGGCGTTTGTGGTATAAACCTCAGAATTACACGGTTGGATCCTATTCTGCCTATACCGTTTGTGGCGATTCATTTCAATTATATGGTTGGGGAGCCAATCACAGTGGCCAGTTAGGTGATGGCACACACAATAGTACAACTAGTCCGGTGAAAGCAGTTGGCATGACCAATGTAAAATTTTATTCTACGGGTTATAACATGGGTGCCATCAAAAGAGATAGTACAGGATGGGTATGGGGCAATCCGTTAAGTTCAACTCCAACAAAAATATTGGATAGCGTTAAATTTTTAGATGCAGGTATGACTATGGTTTCGTTTGTAAAATACGATGGCACGGTATGGACCGTAGGTTACAATTATTATGGCGCCTTTGGGAATGATAGTATACACGGAGTCAGAAGTAAACCAGTCAAAATGAAGAATGTGAATAAGGCTGTAAGAGTCGCTGTATCAATGTATAATATTACCATTTTATTGTCTGATAAAACAATCATGACCACAGGTGATAATGGAAATGGTTGTTTAGGCAACACCAACAATGCCTCTGCAATTTCAAAAGTTGCGAAAGCGGTGCCAGGATTAAAAGGCATTAT
The DNA here is from genome assembly GCA_903953615.1 of uncultured Bacteroidota bacterium. Lineage (GTDB taxonomy): Bacteria > Bacteroidota > Bacteroidia > NS11-12g > UBA955 > JABMMZ01. The sequence continues at coordinate 3,071 of CAJBKH010000321.1, read as the reverse complement.
TGATATCAAATCGACATCATTGGCCACTATTGCACTCGACAGTTTGGGCGATGTATATGCATGGGGATATGGCAGTTGCTGTGGCAATGGCAGTGGAGGTCTTCAATTTTATCCTGTTAAAATAAGTGGCTTAAAAAAAATTGTGGCCATTTCGGGCTCTGCCGACGGGTACCATTTTATGGCCATTGATGAGGACCATAATTGTTATGTATGGGGTTTAAATAACTGGGGAAACATGGGAATTGGCCCAGGTCCTTCAAGTGTAACACCAACATTGATTTCCTCTGATGTTTCTGAAATTATGGCTGGCGAAACCTTCTCATACTTGATGAAGGATGATGGCACCTTATGGGCGGCTGGCAGGAGCAATGGAGGCTCTATATACATGAACCTTAAGGATTCTGCTCGAGATTACTTCGTGAAAATCGATCCTACCATTGCACCACTTAACCTATGCAAATTAAACTCCTTTGATGGCAATTTCTTTAACATGGCAAATTCCTTGTGTGTTTATGATTCCATTATTTTTAAGGCCTATAAAAACGATAGCTTTAAAAACCTGACTTGGGATTTTGGAGACAATGGCGCGGCAGCTTATGGTAATATAGTAAAGCACAAATTCGATACGGTGGGTACTTATGATGTTAGAATGATTGCTCAACAAATACGGACATTAAAATATGATACTGTGATTCGAAAGGTGACCATTCATCAACCAAGTTATGACAAAATATTAGGTGATGATACTTTGATTTGTGGGAGACTACTATATTTGAAGACACCTTATAATTTTGATGATGAATATACTTATGAATGGAACAATGGTGAAACAACATTCAGTAGATTTATTAACAAACCTGGAACCTATAGTCTTCATATAACAGATAATAATGGCTGTTATTATTCTGATACATTCAAAGTAGAACATCATACACCACCAAAAGCATTGTTTAAAGCGGATAAGTACACCATGTGCCAAAACGATAATGTTGGCATAAAATTTACCAACCTCTCCACAAGTGAAGATAGCATTGCCAAGGTAGTTTGGGACTTTACAGAAAAAGTGGTGGTGAGTTCGGACACTGTACAGTATTATAAATTTAAAAATGCCGATGCCATTCCTGTCTTCCTTTCTGTATATACTAAATACGGCTGTCGAAGTGATACCATCGATGTGGTATACATTAAACCAGCACCGCACCCTAATTTTACATTAGATATTACAGACTCTTGTCTTAACACCAACAGTATTACACTTAAGAATACAAGTGTGGTCGACTCGCTCGAAACGCCTCGTTTCAAATGGTATTTCAGCGAAGGTTATGTCTTAAGCAATAGCAATCCGAAGGCTCCGCGCAGCTATGTTGATCCAGGCAAATACTATATTGATTTGATTTATTCGTATGCTAATAAGTGCATTGACACCTTCAGAAAAGATTTAACCATCTATACGCACCCAATAACAAACTTTGGTTTCAAAGTCCCTTTTTGTAAAGGCAGTGCAACACAATTTTTTGATAGCAGTAGTAACGACTATCGCCCTCTAAAATACCAGTGGCAGTTTGGCGACTTAGGCACAGCGAGCGACTCGGCTCCTCAACATATTTACAATAAAAAAGGGTATTACCAAGTGAGCTTAAAAACCACTTCGCCACAAGGTTGTTCGGATAGTATTTCAAAAATTATAGCGGTTTATAATCCACCTACCGCCAACTTCACCATCAACGATTCTATACAATGTTTGGTGAGCAATCAGTTTCAATTTAAGTCAACTGCCATTGCCGATAGTAGTCAACTTAGTTTACTAAATTGGCGCTTTGGCGACAACACCAAAGATACCGGAAGAAGGCCTGCGAATAAAGTATACTCAAGCGCCCAAACATTTACCATTACGCACATGATAATGGATGCAAGAGGTTGCAAAGACAGTGTTTCAAAGCTAGTGTTGGTGCAAAATGGACCCATCTCTGATTTCAGAATTAACAATACTTCGCAATGCGAAAATTTACAGAACTTCCAATTTACCTATGTACCCAAAGTGGGCAACGATAGTATTATTGAATTGCAATGGACCATCAATGGCAATACCTATTTAAATCAAGCGAATGTGAATTTAAACAATTTACCTTTGGGCAAAACGCCCATTGCTTTAATTTTAAAAACAACAGAAGGTTGTCCGGGTCTTACTACAAAATACGTTGTAGTGAATCCAAAACCAAAAGCCGATTTTACAATTAACGCAGCAGTGCAATGTTTCGATGGGCATGCATTTGATTTTACAAATACCTCTAGCATTTCATCAGGCACTATCAGCACTCACCAATGGTCATTGGGCGACAACACAAGCTCTGCAAGTATTAATCCAGCGACTAAAACTTATAATGCAGCTGGCACTTATCAAATTCAATTGGCCATCCTTTCGGACAGTGCCTGTATAGATACGCTTGCACAATCGATCACTATCAACCCCAACCCTATCGTAGACATTGATTTGGTGGATGCGGTGTGTTTGAATAACCCATCGGTTTTCAAAAACAAAAGCAGTATTAGCGGTGGTAGTATAGTAGCTTACGACTGGGACTTTGGCGACCTTAGCACTTCGAATGCCATTGATCCAATGCATACTTATACGGCTGCAGGCATTTACAACATCGGACTGAAAGCCACTAGTGACAAGGGTTGTACAAGTGCCAATGTATTCGCCAACCATGTGAATGTATTTGCTTTGCCTATTGCGAAATTTAATTATGTAGTGGCAGAAGGCGACAAGGACGACCACTTATTTCAATTTAAAAACAACAGTTCACCGAGTGGTTTAAATTCAAGATGGAACTTTGGCAAACCAAGCCAGATAGATCTTAGAAAGCTCATCTAGCATTTGGGGTTAATAAAAATAACATACGCCCATTTTAAACATATTTTAAGCGTCTGCAGAACTAATTTTGATAAAAAACTTTCAAAATTTGTTACTAGTTTCGCTCAAACACCGTGATTTTGTTGCCTTGCCCCAAAAAAACCTAGTTAGCTGATTAAAACCCCAGTGTGCTTGATCAAAAAAGCGCTGATCCGAT
>CAJBKH010000320.1 GCA_903953615.1 uncultured Bacteroidota bacterium | reverse complement strand
GTGTTTAGAACTCGATAAGGTAGAAGGTATTGACCGATACCGTATTTCCTCCATTGAACCGAATTTGTTAACCGATGAGATCATTGAATTTGTGGCGCGTTCTAATAAGTTTATGCCGCATTTTCACATCCCTTTGCAAAGTGGTTCGAATACCATTTTGAAAGCCATGCGCAGAAAATATGAACGCGAATTGTATGCTGAAAAGGTTGCAAAAATCAAACAATTAATGCCCCATTGTTCTATTGGAGTCGATGTGATTGTTGGCTTTCCTGGTGAGACTGATGAGGAATTTTTAGAGACCTATAATTTCATCAATCAATTGGATGTTTCTTATTTGCACGTGTTCCCTTATTCAGAACGTGCTAATACCACTGCTCGCAAAATGAGTGGCAAAGTGCATCAATTTAAACGCAACGAAAGAACAGAAATGTTGCGCATCTTAAGTGAAAAAAAGAAACAACATTTTTACCAGCAATTTTTAAATACCAAAGCCAATGTGCTCTTCGAACAAGAAGAAAAAAGCAACCGCATGTTTGGTTTTACAGAGAACTATATTAAAGTCGAAACCGATTACGATCCATTGATTGTGAATGAAGTATGCGAAGTAAATTTATCGCATATCAACGCCAATGGATTTGCCGAAGGCGAACTCAATTATACTATACCCCACATATTAAATGTATCCTAATTTTTATTTTATTTTTCAAGATTGGTTTGGCATAGAATTGCCCGGCCTTAAACTCATCAATTCATTTGGCTTTTTCGTAGCCATTTCGTTTGTTGCTGCCAATTTGGTAATGACGGCTGAGTTAAAGCGCAAATTTAAATTGGGCATACTTGGTGCGGGCGAACAAATTAAAGTCATTAGAGGTGCTGCTATGTCGCAATCTGATTATATTGCTTCAGGTATCACTGGCTTAATCATTGGGTATAAATTTTTACCCTTGTTGTTCGATTTTTCTTTGACTGGCGATAATCCACAAGCTTATATTCTTTCAACCGAAGGTAGCTTGATGTATGGCATCATAGGCGCTGCATTGTTTCTGGGAGTAAACTATTGGCAAGATAAAAAACAAAGATTGCCAGAGCCAATCGAAGAAATGAAAACGATTGATCCATCTTACCACATGGGCAGTATCACATTTGCCGCATTTGTAGGTGGTCTTTTTGGTGCTAAATTATTTCATATCTTAGAAAACCTTTCTGAATTCTACCGCGACCCATGGGGCAATATAATTTCTTTTAGTGGCTTAACTTTTTATGGCGGTTTAATTGTTGGTGGTATTGCCGTTGTAATTGTGTCCAAAAGAAAAGGCATCAATCCATTGCACATGTTAGATGTGGGCGGACCGGCCATGATGTTGGCATACGGCACTGGTAGAATTGGTTGCCATGTGGCTGGCGATGGCGACTGGGGCATTGTGAATACCTTGCCTAAACCAAGTTGGATGTCGTTTTTACCCGATTGGACCTGGGCCTATAATTACCCAAACAATGTCAATAAAGTTTGTAATCCTTTTTTAGAAGGCGACCCTGGTTTTTTAGCCAATTACGGTTGTAATTTTGAAGAAACACCCTATCTTGTAGCCTCTGTATTTCCAACGCCAATGTACGAAGCCATTTTAGGCATTTTATTGTTTCTAGTATTGTGGTTTTTGCGCAAACGCATTAAATATGCGGGTGTATTGTTTGGTATTTATTTAATGTTTAGTGGCACTGAGCGTTTTCTTATAGAGAAAATAAGAGTTAATACCATTATGGATTTTATGGGCATGCATGTAACACAAGCAGAAATTATCTCAACCTCATTGTTTATTTTGGGATGTGTACTTGTTGTATTCGGCATGGTGAAAAAAACACCCGTATCGAACATTGGCACAACAGTTGAATAACCTTCTACAATGAAAGCATTGTTAACTATATTTTCTTTGTTTTTGATGATGGGTTATAGTGAAACGCTATTGGCTCAAAATACGCCCATCGATACCACTAAGGTAGACACCTCGGTAGTTCGCGTAGGCTACCAAATTGAAGGAAAGGATACCATTTCTGTTTATTTACAAAAGAAATTTAGTTACAAAGGCGAAACCATTACCAAAGAACAAAAAGAGGCTTTTTTGCGATTGGCTTACGATGTTAAAAAAGCCTTGCCATATGCCAAATTAGCGGCCTTTCGTTTGCAGATAATGGAAGACAATTTGAATTTAATGACATCCGAACGCGAAAAGAAAAGGTATGTGAAAGATTGTGAAAAAGCCATAAAGAAACAGTTCATGGCCGATCTAAAAAACATGACCAGAGACCAAGGTAAAATTTTATTAAAATTGATTCACCGCGAGACTGGTAAAACCACCTGGGACATTATGACCAATTACAGAGGTGGCTTGGAGAGTTTGTTTTGGCAAGCGGTTGCTAAAACCTACAATGCCGAGATCGGAAGAGCGTCGTGTAGGGAAAGAGTG
>CAJBKH010000319.1 GCA_903953615.1 uncultured Bacteroidota bacterium | reverse complement strand
TGTTTAGGGTCGATATGCACTTCGTTAAAGCCAGTATTCTCACTCACAAACAACACACGGTTCCAAGTGGTACCGCCATCAGTGGTTTTATAAATACCGCGGTCGCCACCAGCACTCCACAAAGGACCATATGCTGCCACATACACCACATTCGAATTTTGTGGATCAATGGCAATCATGCCTATGTGTTCACTGTTTTTTAAACCCATGTTTTTCCACGATTTGCCGCCATCTTCCGATTTATAAATACCATCGCCATAACCCACGCTGCGTTGGTTATTATTTTCGCCACTGCCCACCCATATGGTATGTTCGTTGTTGGGATCCATTTTTAAACAGCCTATAGAGAATGAACCTTGTCCATCGAAAATAGGATAGAAGGTAGTACCTGCATTATCGGTTTTCCATACCCCACCATTGGCAGCTGCAACGTACCATTGCGATTTGTTGTTGGGGTTAACAATCAGGTCGCCAACTCTTCCAGAGGTAACAGCAGGCCCAATACTGCGAAATTTAAAGCCTGATAAAAAGGTGCCCAATGTTGTATCTTTATTGCTGTTCTTCGGTTTGTTTTCACCGACTACATATACACAAAAGAGGAGCGCAAATGCGGTTAAAAGTTTTTTCATAAAAGCTGAATTAAAATTCGAAAATAGGATAATTATTTTGGTCTGCTAAAAATACGCCAAAAATGAATGCACAAAAGCCAAAAATAATCTTTTAAAGTTTAAGAATCGACCAACGTTGCGAGCCGATTACAACAAAATAAGGACCACTTTGCAAAGCACTTAAATCGATGTTTTGTGTGCCATTGAGTAATGAGGTACTCAATATTATTTTACCCTCTAAACTGTAAATTGTAAGGGTTAAAGGCTCCGTTAAAGTATTGTCAATGGTTAAATAATTGGCTACAGGATTAGGATACAGGGCAATGCTTGTGCTTTTTGTTGAAGAAAGATTCGAGCTTTGGCAATCCTTGGTAGTAACCGTGATGTTTTTTTGAGATAGACAACCTTGTTGACTAATTACTTTGATGAGATAATTGCCTAGTGTGCTTATTTTAAAACCTGCTTGAATACTTGTATTATTGACGATGTACTTATAATTGTTATTTAAGTTGGGCGTCCATGATTGGCCGGTACACAAAACAGTATCAAAAAAATTGTTCAACTCAGGTAGGGCAAATTCATCGATTACAATGGTATCAAAGGCACTGCAATTGTTATTGGCAATTACTTGTGCAGTATAGGTATTGGCTTTGTTAATCTTAATGGTGGTTATACTTATCAAAGCATTGTTCCAAAAATAGGCCTTCATATTATAGGGCAATTGTATATTCATGCTGTATCCTTTACAGTACCCTGTGTCAGTGCCAAGCTTGAGTACAGGTGCATTTAAAGCAGTTGTATAAACCGTATCTGCATTTTCGCAATTGTTTGAATCGATTAATACCAAAGGATATGTTAATTGACTTATCGTGTTCGGATTAATTCGCAAAACAGGGTCCAATTTTATTTGCGAATGGTACCATTCTTTTACAGCCTTCGGCTTGTTTTCATTGCGCAATTCATTGTTGCACACTGCCAGCGGTTTAAATTGTTTTGGCAAACTTGTAAATGCATTGAGAATAATTGTATCGCTGGTTTTGCAGCCATATTTATTTTCAACTGCAAGGATAACATGGCCTATGCTAGCGCGGTATTGGTGTGTGCCAAGTTGTTGGTTCCATTTATATACACTAAAAGTATCTGGTACCGAAAGCAAAGTGTCGGTAGGAGCACAAATTGAAAAATCTGAAGGCAACTTTACACGTGGTTTTGAAAGTGTTATTTGAACAGAATCTTTGTAAATACATTGGTTGTTGCTGGTGGCTGTTAACACAATTTTTTCGGTGACATAGCTTTTATGGTAAAACAAATAATCGGTGGTGCCTTTGCTGCTGCTCCATTTAAACAGACTGAAACCGGTAGTTTTGGGACGATAGATAAGCGTATCTTCCCAACACACCATGGAATTAGCGCCCAATTCTGGAATGGTTACAGGATCGGGTGATAAATAAATACCAAAGGTATCTTTTTGTTTGCATGCACTAGCCCCGTATGTAAGGATTAAAGAAAATGGTTCCGTTGTATCACCTAGTATTTTTATTTTAGCACTGCTGTAAGTTTTGCCATTGCTTAGGCGTTTCCATAAATATTTACACCCAGGAATACTGTCTTCTCCCATGGTAATCAATGCTTTTTTACAACCCGCATAAAACGGCTGAATTTGATTGGTGAGAATGGGTTGATTATAAAAACTGATGAGTCCTGCATTGGTGGCGTTTTTGACCCAGGGTTGTGTGCCAATATCACTATCGTAGGTAATGCCTGTAATATTGCAACTGCTTTTATTGAGCTTAATAACAATGCGATTATTTCTGATGAATCCACTGCTTACAGTGACAGTATTATCACCTTCTACTTTAAATATTTTATGAAATAAATTATCAGCATAAATAATATCATTCGGATTTTGCATCACCATGGTGACTTCATCTTGCGCTGCATTGCTGTAATAACAGCTTTTAATATTGGGTGGGTCGATATTGGTGGTGCGGGCGCTACCATAAAAATCTCTCGCAATTAAAGCGGCTAATTGTTTGCCTAATAATTCATAGCCATTTGCAAATCCATAATGGCAGCCATCATGGTTATTAAGCCCATTACTACTTATAACCTTACATTTACTAAGTGCAAATTCGAAATTGCGCTGGTAATTGCGAAGTGCTAAACTTGGATTGCCACAACCTTTACCGCGCACTTGTACTACATAAAGTTTTTTAAACCCTTTGTAGTCGCGGTTCCAAGAACTGTATACCTGTTTAAATAAACTATCGTGTAAATTGGCACTGCTACCATCGCTTTCTCCTTGAAAATAAAGAATGCCACGTATATTATTCTCTAGTTTAGCTTTTCTAACTCTGTAAAGCAATCGGCCATAAATAGAATTTAAGTCTTCTGGATTGCCTGCTGTGCTAGTGTGTTGCGTAATGGCGGTGCCACCAACGGCACCATTTATAATACAAACAGGCATGTTAAATGAATCTAAAATCGATTTGGCTATTACCAAGGGCCACTGACCAATACCACCTTGCACATAAGCATTTTCAGCATCTGCTTTATACCAATTGGTATCCGATGCTACAGTCAATGAATAAGGATAACTGTTACCAAAACTTCGAATGAAGGTATCTCTGTATGCAGCAGAATAATTGATACTACCATTGACATAATTGCAAGCTACTGCGTTGCTCTGCCCTTGTATTAAGTATACATCGCCTACCATAATGCCATCGATTATTTTGGTATAGGAAGCCGATCCACTTAAGATGAATTCGAGCGTGTAAATATATTTTCCTGCTGATAAGTCAAGGGTATGCGAAAAAGCGGTTAAATTCTGACTGAAATTAAAACTCGACACATAGCTCGTTTTAAGCACATTGTTTTGATAGACATTTAAAGTTAAGCCAGTATATGCAGCGCTTGTAATATTGCCTTTTATTTTTATGGAACCCTTGTTGGTATTTACATTCCTTGGAACAAAGGCATTGTCTTTAGGCGGATTATAGAGCGCCATTTGGGCTTCCAACTTGTACGTTAGAAACAATGCAATTAGCAGAATTCCAAGGTGAATAAGGCGCTTCATATAAGGCGAATTTATAGCTTGTCCTGCATATTTCCCAAAAAATATACAGTCTCATTGGATCGCAATGGATATGAGGAAAAGTAAGGCATAATGGCATTGAATTTTGTAGAGCGATGCGCTATATTTGCACCGCAATTATCAAGAAAAGACGGAGGGAATTGGTCCTGCGATGTCTTGGCAACCCATTCATAAGCATTACGCAAATGGATAATGGTGCTACTTCCTACCTTTGAATACAAGGGAAAGATAATGGCGAGGTTTGAAATTCAGCTCAATCTCTTGTCCGCTTTTTGTGTGATTGCAAAACGATAAATTCAATGAGCAAAAGTATTCACCAGTATCTGCGCCTTAGTGGCCTCGAACCTTTAACCCAAACACCTGAAACCAATTTTATTAATATTGGCGAAAGAACCAATATTACAGGCAGTAGAAAGTTTGCAAAATTAATTCTGAATGATCAATACGACGAGGCCGTTAGTGTGGCCCGTCAACAGGTTGAAAGCGGTGCCCAAATCATCGATATCAATATGGATGAAGGTATGCTAGATGGTAAAACTGCCATGGTTAAATTCTTGAATTTAATTGCGGCCGAGCCAGATATTTCACGCGTTCCAGTTATGATAGATTCTTCGAAATGGGAAATTATTGAAGCTGGTTTGCAGTGTGTCCAAGGAAAAGGCATTGTAAATTCTATTAGTTTAAAGAACGGTGAAGAAGAATTTATTAAAGTTGCTAAACTTATTAAACGCTACGGAGCCGCCACTGTAATAATGGCTTTCGATGAGCAAGGGCAAGCCGATTCTTTTGAAAGAAGGATAGAAATTTGCCAAAGAAGTTATGATATATTAGTCAACCAAGTTGACTTTCCTCCACAAGACATCATTTTCGATCCTAACATTTTAACCGTTGCTACCGGTATCGAAGAGCACAATAACTATGCAGTCGATTTTATTAAGGCCACACAATGGATCAAAAACAATTTGAAATTTGCTAAGGTAAGTGGTGGTGTAAGTAATATCTCGTTCTCATTTAGAGGCAATGATGCTGTGCGCGAAGCCATGCACTCTGTGTTTTTATACCATGCCATTAAAGCGGGTATGGACATGGGTATTGTGAATGCTGGGATGTTGCAGGTGTACGATGATATACCAAAAGAATTACTCGAACGTATCGAGGATGTGTTACTCAATAGAAGGGCCGACTCAACCGAACGTTTGGTTGAATACGCTGAAACGGTAAAAGCTAAAGGCAAAGTGATAGAAGTAGATAACGCTTGGCGTAACGCCACTGTTGAAGAGCGTTTAAAGCATGCTTTGATTCATGGTATTACCGACTTTATTGATGAAGATACGGAAGAGGCACGACAACAATTGGATAAACCATTGCATGTGATTGAAGGTCCACTAATGGCGGGTATGAGTGTGGTGGGCGATTTGTTTGGTGCGGGTAAAATGTTTCTACCACAGGTTGTAAAAAGTGCGCGTGTAATGAAAAAAGCAGTGGCCTATTTAGAACCGTTTTTACAAGCCGAAAAAGCGGCCAATCGTATCATTATGGAAGCTGCTTCTAAAAAGAACAACACTGTTTTAGAAGAAGAAAAAGGTCACGGTAAAATTTTATTAGCCACCGTAAAGGGTGATGTGCATGACATTGGAAAGAACATTGTTGGTGTTGTTTTAGCTTGCAATAACTACGAAATTTTTGACATGGGTGTAATGGTTTCTTGTGAAAGAATACTTGAAAAAGCCAAAGAAATCAACGCCGATGTGATTGGCTTGAGTGGATTGATAACACCAAGTTTAGATGAGATGGTTTATGTGGCCGAGCAAATGGAAAAACAAGGTTTTAAAGTGCCATTGTTAATAGGTGGTGCCACTACTAGTAGAATACATGCGGCTGTAAAAGTAGCGCCTAAATACAGCGGTCCTGTGGTGCATGTTTTAGATGCTTCCAAATCGGTGCCAGTGGTATCGAGTTTGTTGAGCGAAGAGCAATCTGTTGCTTATGCGGAGTCTGTAAAACAAGAATACATTCGCTTAACCGAAGACCATGCCAAACGCCAATCTGCAAAAGACATAGCAGCGTTTGAAGAAGCATGTGCGAATAAAATCAATTTAACTTTTGATGTAACAACCATTGTTAAACCCAATCAATTGGGAATCCATTATATCGAGGGCTATGATTTGAATGAATTGCGTAGCACCATCGATTGGACCCCCTTCTTTCAAACTTGGGAATTGGCAGGTAAATACCCTAAGATTTTAAATGATGAAGTAGTGGGAACAGAAGCCACCAAACTCTTTCACGATGCCAACCAATTGTTAGATAAAATAATTGCGGAGAAATGGTTGACCGCCAATGCAGCCTATGGTATTTTGCCAGCTGCAAGTATTGGCGATGATATAGAAGTGTACAACGAAGATGGTTCTTTAAATGAAACCTTTCATTTCATTCGCCAACAACGCAAAATGAGCAATGGGGTTTCCAATATTTCTTTGGCCGATTACATTGCGCCTAAAGGCCATGCCGAGCAAGATTACATGGGATTCTTTACTGTAACCGCAGGCTTGGGTATCGATGAACATGTGAAACAATTTGAAGACAACCACGACGATTATAACAGCATTATGTTAAAGGCCTTGGCCGATCGTTTGGCCGAAGCGTTTGCCGAGAAATTGCACCATTTAGTGAGAACAGAATTCTGGGGTTATTCAAAAAATGAATCCTTGAACAATGAAGATTTGATTCTTGAAAAATACCAAGGCATTCGTCCAGCGCCAGGCTACCCTGCTTGTCCGGATCATACTGAAAAAGGCTTGTTGTTTAAACTCTTAGACAATGAAAATAAAATAGGTGTTAAGCTCACAGAAAATTACGCCATGTGGCCAGCATCAGCCGTTTCAGGATTTTATTTTGCACATCCGAATAGCAAATATTTTGGTGTAGGTAAAATCAACAAGGATCAAGTAGAAGCTTACGCAAAACGCAAAAATATGGACATTGAAACCATTGAGAAATGGTTAAGACCAATTTTGTCTTACTAGTGTTCAATCACCAGTTTTAAGCGCTCATTGTTTACTTCTAAGAAGTAGACACCATTTGCAAAATAACTTAAATCAAGTACATTGTCTTGTTGATTGATGGCTTGTGTTAAGACGCATTTACCACTCATGTCATATAAGCGAGCCTCAGTATTCCATGTAGGTTGCGATAAGTTAATCATCACCATGCGCGAAGTTGGGTTGGGATACACTGAAAGCGCACTAAACAGGGTAACCCTTAAACCAACACGCTCCATGATTCTAAAACGCGATTGTAAGGCATTGTTGCTAAGGTCTTGGTCGTTACTACTGATTGCAGTTAGATAACACTTGTAGAGGCCTGGGGATTGCTTAGAAAAGTCTAATAAATTATTTGTATTCACTACACTTCCGGCACCTGCATTAAGTTTCGGAACACTCACACTGTCTACATAAATAGTTGTTTCAAGATTGGTAACTGAATCTACTTGTTTGATGATAAGCTGCATTTTAGCACCCGTCAAAACTTTTAGACCATTGTTCTTAAGGGTCATAACAGGTTGCAAGCTGTTAGATTTAGAAGTATAGGTGGCAAGGTTGATTGGTAAATCAATGCTTTGCGCAATGGCATCATACCATACCTCCACTTGACTATTCGCAAAAGCAGAATCATTTTTAATATACTGATCGTTCAAATAATTGGTTTGCGCAGTAATGGATAAGGCTTGCGATTTTGTGAACTTAGCAGATTTTGGGAAGGTCAATTGTATAGCCGCATTGGTTTTAAATGCAGTATCTAAAGTTTGATTATACAAAACAACTTTTGTGGCAGTATTGATGATTTTAACATTCGTACTGAACCTCGTTTTGACCAAACTATCACCATAATTTTTAATAGTGATGATTGGATTAACAGTCGAAACATTCACCAAGAGGGTATCGCTTAACACAGGGTAATTCACTGCACTTACACCCACATCATAATATTTTACGCCCATGTATAGGCCCTTTATGGTATCGTTTGTTTTGTTAAAGTCTTTACCTAAGCTGGTATAAACCACTACATCATAAAACCCTGTATCTAGCAAAACAAGTGCACTATCAAAACTAATGGTTTTAGTTTGACCGCTATCAATGGTCATGGTTTTAACACTGCTGTAAATATTTGTAAGGTTTTGATTTACTCTAAAGTCGATGGCAAAAGGTATTTTTTGTGAATTCGAACCATTGTTAGTCACCGTTGCTTTTGGGGCAACTACTTTTTTCAATTCCAACTTCGATCCAAGTAATGGAGTTGCAAAACTCACGGCTACATCATCTGGCAAGCCATAGGCAAATGGGAATTGAAGGGTGTCATTCTTTTTAATTTGATCGTTTGGTAAGGCCGAGTAACACAAGAGTTGGTAATACCCTTTGTTCACTGGCGCAAACTTTTTAAAGAACATATTGGTAGTGGTGCCTATGAAGCTATTCACATTGGTAGAATCATAATATACCAAGTTATTTTGATACAAAATTTTACAATACACATTGAATGGATTGGCTTGGTTTAAGTCGCCAAAATTTTCGAGTTCAAGATTTATAAATTTAGCTGTTGCAGGTAGTGAAATTACCTGATTTTTGTTAGGGTAGATGGCCTTAGTAACGGCTACATCATTACTTCTCACAACATTGAACAGCACAGAAAGGGTATCATTTTTTTTGCGTGTATCGCCAAGGTATTGGGTAAAAATTCTAAAGGTTAACTGGCCTTTTACACTGCATGGATAGGTATTAAAAACCACCAAACTGCTGCTGCCCGAAGCAAGCGAAGTTGTTTTGGTATCGGCATACAATATTTTTTTAGTGGCATCTAAGACTTGCACCGTTACATTAAATGGACCAATAGCATCTAATCCAAAATTTTGAATGTTGGCTATGGGGTATACTGAATCAATAAATTGTTCGTAGTTGGTATAAATATCTGGATCGAACAAACTGCCAATGCCCACATCTTTATAATTAGCAACTACCAATACTTTTTTGAGTGTATCGTTGTCCTTCATTTGGTCTTTACCTAATTTGGTAATCACCGTAATATCATAATTGCCAGATTGTGTTGGAAGGAAAGTTGAATCGAAGGTAATGGTATGTTTTCTCAAAGAACCCAAAGTATCTTGCTTTGTAGATGAATAGACCTGACTGCCATATCGACTAATGTTCATCGTTACATTGAAGGGTGTGTTTTGGTCATTAACCCCATAGTTAATGATAGTGGCTTTGGGTGCCATGGTTTTAACGGTTAACAAACTGATGGTGTCTTTTGTAAAAGCGGCACTAAATGGTGCCACATCGTCATCAGCCTGAATTCTTGGCTCTATCGCGAATTTAAAGGGGGCATCGGGTGCAAAATCAACCCAATTGGTATCACCAGATGGTGCGGTATAATAAAAAGTTCTAGGGCGCACAGGATCCTCCTCTTGATAGCCAAAGGCCACATTGTTTTGTCCAATTTGACGAACACCAACATAAAAGGAACCATTCACATTGACAGGTGGTAAAACAGGGGTAATAAAATTAGGAGCCGATGTTAAAGTATCTGAAGTCCAAACATTGGTTTTTGGTGCACCATTGGTACCATCTGCTTTCCAAATGCCAAGTTTAAATTTGGTGCCTTGACCAGCAAAATTCACAGAAATTTGATTGATGTTTTTAGAATTATTAGAAAAGAATTTGGCAACGAAATCACCAGTACTGCCATTAAAACCAATACCACCCACCAAAGGCTGGGTAGGGTCTTTGTAGGAGTATATATTCGTTGTATTAATTCTATAGGAAATACCCTCATTTTGACTGCTATCTTCATCTTTCGCAATGCGAACGATAATTGTATCCAATCCCAATTTTGTGGGTGTTAGCAATGGTAAGTTGATGATTTTTGTTTCGGAAACATCGAGGGAATAATAGGCGGAATCAATAAATTTATTAGCCCCAGTGCTAATAATATAAATTTTTTGATTAGTAAATTGTTTTTTGCCTAAGTTTTTGATAAGTGCCTTTACAGTATCAGGATTTCCAAGGGGCACTGGGAGTTTTCCCAATGTATAGACTTTTATAATAGAGGCATCTATATCACGTCTTGGAAAATTAATTTTGATAGAAGGGTGAAAGTCTGAACCTGTGACTGAAGTATCGGGTAATACACCTCCAGAACCTCTGTAATATTTGCATTGATTGTTGGCGTAGCCATTAATTGAAAACCTATTTTCGTAAGCCCATAACATAGTTGTAGTAGATGCGCCTGATTGTGTAAATTCCACTAAAATTTCAAGGTTTTTACCAAAAAAAGTATCTACAAAAAAGGCAGTATTCAGGGGAATTTTGACCCATGTATTTTTTCTGCCAACATCGTTTTTTGGATTTTGATCGTATACTTTTTTCATACCAATAACCTTGCTTTGGTTCACCCAATTAATATTATTTGCACCATAGGTGGTATTCAAAGTCATGCGCATAAATATTTTCATATTACAAGTGTTCATTAAAGTGTCTCCGCCAGTTCTCAGGAAATCAAGACTAGTGATACTGTCACCATGAACCAAGGTGCTAACTAAACTTTGAGGAAAAATATAGGCATAGCGTGAAGTTGGAGAAACAATAGCTGTAGAGTTGACAGGTCCTGCATTGTTTGTACCTGTAAAAGAACCACTTCCTAATTCTATAATTTGCGCCTTACCAATTTGAGAATGAATGGAGAAAATGATAAGAAAAAGCCAAAAACCCTTGCTGTAAATTTTATTCATTTCGGTAAAAATAGTAATTTTTAATAGAAATACAGATTCCTGCGCCATTATATTATTATAAAATGACAATCAAAGGAGAGTAGGGGCCATTTTAAAAACTCAAAAATTTATTTAAAGCTTTGTTAGTATATTTGCAGTTATAATCATAATAAAATGGATTCTGGTCCTCTGATCGTTATATTCTTAACACTTTTGTTTTCAGCCTTCTTCTCAGGCATCGAAATAGCCTTTATTTCGGCTAATAAATTGAGAATTGAATTACAAAATAAACAAGGCGTTTGGAGCGCTAAAATTCTCTCTTGGTATTTAAAAGATCCTACCCGTTTTATTAGCACTACCCTTATTGGAAACAATATTTCGTTGGTTATTTATGGTATATTTAGTGAGGTAATATTAAACGACCTTCTACAAGATGTCATTGTAGTTGAGTTTTGGCGATTTATTGTCATTACAATTGCCTCTACCATGTTAGTTTTAATAACTGCAGAATTTTTACCCAAGGCATTGTTCAGAATTAATCCTGATTTTGTGCTCAACACACTCATACTGCCTTTCCATATTTGTTATTTCTTGTTATGGCCTGTAGTGGCTTTCATCTTAGCCATTTCAAAGGGTATTATAAAATTGCTAACGGGCGAAAAATATCAATCCACACAACCTGTATTTAACCGCTTAGATTTAGACCATTTTATTTCTCAAACAGGTCAGATAGAATTGAACGAAGACACCAATTTAAGCACCGAAATGTTTAAGAACGCGCTTGATTTTGGTAGTTTAAGAGTAAGAGATTGCATGGTGCCCCGCACCGAATTAGTAGCCATCGATGAGAAAGATAGTGTTGCAGAATTGCTGGCGCTCTTCAGAGAATCGCGCCATTCTAAAATTCTGGTTTACCGCGATAATATTGATCATATTGTAGGTTATGTGCACCAGGTAGACATGTTTAAGAAGCCAGAGAACATTATCAAAGCAACCATTCCGATTTTAATTACCAATGAAAGTCGACTGTTACAGGAACAATTGAGAGAAATGACGCAGAAGCACAAAAGTATTGCTGTTGTCGTCGATGAGTTTGGTGGAACGGCTGGTATTATTGCCATTGAGGATATTATCGAAGAAATTTTTGGTGAGATTGATGATGAATACGATACAGAAGATTTACGTGAGATAAAAATTAACGATTCACAATATATTTTGAGTGGCAGATTGCAAGTGGAATATTTAAATGAGAAATACAAACTTGACATACCAGAAGGCGAATACGAAACCTTAGGTGGCTATATAATTAGTATTAGCGAAAGTATACCTGGAGAAAATGAAGTAATTCTTACTGAAAAATTCGAAATTACTGTGAAAAGTATAAAACGTACGCGTATAGAGGAGGTTGAATTGCGAATTCTTAATTCTGCAAATATTTAATTTTTATTTTTCAGAATATTGGTTATCATTGTAATACAATAATAATAAATCAGTATGAAAAAATTAAGCTTAACCATCGTTGCTATCGTATGCATTTCTTTTGTTGCCTGAGAAAAAGACAGGGTTTGTACATGTACAGAAAGTGGAGTTTCGGATAAAACCACTCTGATTAAAGTCACCAAAAGACAAGCTAATGCCAATTGTGTTTCGACGTCTTATGAGAATGGAAATGGCACCATTTCAAAAAATGACTGTGTTTTATCAAAATAATTTAACTTTATGAAAAAATTATTAATTGTATTTGCAGCCATTGGATGTATTTCTTTTGTTGCTTGTAAAAAAGACCGTGTTTGCCAATGTTCAGTGTCTACAATCACTTACAAAGTAACACTTAATGATGCAACCAAAAGACAAGCCAAAGATGCTTGTATCTCTCGTTCTTATGATAATGGCAATGGCACTATCACTAAAGAAGAGTGTGAATTAAAGTAAAAAATTTAAAATTAATTGAGCCCGGTTTAACCGGGCTTTTTTATTTAAAAAATTATATAGTGGATGAATAAAGATTCAATTAATTTTAAGATTTAATTTATCTTTCCAACATGAAAAAAGCGACTTCCATTATACTAAGTGCATTAATTGGTATAACATTTCTGTTTTCAGCCTATTCTAAGCTCTTTCCAATTGAACCGTTTGAGTATATCCTAGTTGGTACTACCTTTATTAACTGGAAGGCATCTGTAATCGTTGCTAGGCTTATTATAGGCATAGAATTTATATTGGGTTGTTTGTTTCTTTTTTCGCTCATCAATAAACGAATCCTCCTTATTGCAGCCATTATATTAGGGGTGTTTAGTTTCCATTTATTGTTTCAGATCATAATAAAAGGCAATGGTAGCGATTGTGGTTGTTTTGGCACTTGGCTAAGCATGACACCCCTTCAGGCGATAATTAAAAATGCCATCATGTTATTGGTCATTTATGGATTGTATAGACTCAATTTCAGTTTTAATTTAAAAATTAAACACAAGGAATTTTATATCTCAATACTCGCTATTACTTCAATTTTTATAGTAAACCCTGTTGATTTTGGTTATTCAGAATCCTATCTAAATAAACCCTTTAGTAACTTCCGACTTGAATTAGACACCGTTTATAATTCAAAAAATTTAGAGAAAGTTGAGCCACCTAAAATGGATCTAAGAAAAGGCAAATATATTGTTGGTTTTCTAAGTTCAACATGCGGGCATTGTAAAATCGCTGCTCAAAAGTTGAGCGTGATACATTCAGAAAATCCAAGTATTCCCATCTATTTTTTCATAAATGGGGACAATGATAAAATTAAATCATTTATAGCAAAAACCAACACCGATAAAATTCCTTATAGCAAACTTAACAGTCAGCTATTTATAGAACTTGCAGGACTAAAACTACCCGTTATTTATTATCTAAACAACAGTGTGGTTGAGAAACAGGTAGATTATTTTACCCTTGAGCAAGGTCATATTGAACAATGGCTCAAAAAATAATAACTACTTTGTCTTTGCAGTTGTATCTGCTAAACTAGCAGTATCTGCAGCCATATCAGCTAACATTTTTGCTTCAACAGCCAAAGAATCTTGAATGTGTTGAGCAGCATCCATGCTGTCTCTTAAGTGTTGTTCGGTTTGTTCCTCGGTTACTGCAGAATTGTTATTACAAGCAATAGTAAATACGGAAGCAAGGACAATAAAAATGTATTTTTTCATAAAATGAATTTAATGGTGCAAAGAAGCAGAAATTATTTTTTTCTAAAAAATATTTTTATTGGCACACCCTTAAAATTGAAATTTTGGCGCAGTTGATTCTCCAAAAAGCGCTTATAAGATTCGCCAATATATTGCGGTAGGTTACAGAAAAACGCAAAGCACACCGATTTAGAAGGTAATTGTTGGATATATTTAATGCTAACGGTTTTCCCTTTAACACCTGGAGGTGGCGTAGCAGTAACAATTGGCAACATCAAATCATTCAATTTAGATGTTTTAATTTTATTTGAAAGATTGTCGTAAACAGCCAAGGCGGTCTCCATTGCCTGAAAAATTCTTTGCTTGTTTAAGGCACTAATAAATAGGACAGGGTAGTCGGTAAAAGGCGCTGTGCGTTCTTTGATATGTTCTTCGTATTTCTTAGCAGTATTGGTTTCCTTTTCATATAAATCCCACTTATTTACTAAAATAACGATGCCTTTACCATGTTTGTGAGCAAGGAATAATAAATTTAAATCTTGTGATTCAATACCCAATTCGGCATCTAGCATGATGACGCATACATCGCAATTTTCAATGGCACGTAAACTTCGCATCACCGAATAAAATTCAATATTTTCTTCAACCTTAGATTTTTTACGGATACCAGCAGTATCAATGATCACTAAGTCTTTACCAAAAGCATTGTAACGGGTGTGGATGGTATCTCTGGTAGTGCCTGCAATATTGGTAACAATATTTCTATCATGCCCAATGAGTGAGTTAATAAAAGAAGATTTACCTACGTTTGGACGACCAACAATGGCAATCTTTGGTAAATTTATGGTCTCAGAATTGATGAAATCTTGTTCATCTTCATCAAAGGGTAAAAGTTCAATAATTTTGTCCAAAAGTTCACCAGTACCACTCCCTGTCGCCGATGAGATTGGAAAGAGTTCACCGAATCCTAAACTGTAAAATACAGCAGTTTCGTTAATTTTTTCGTGGGTATCAACCTTATTGACAACTAATAAAACGGGTTTATTGGTTTTGCGCAATATATTAGCAAACTGAGAGTCAAGATCGGTAACATCCGTTTGCACATCAACCATAAAAAGTAGTAGATTGGATTCTTCAACCGCAATTTTTACTTGATCGCGAATCGCAGCTTCAAAAATGTCTTTGCTATCTGTTACATAACCACCCGTATCAACTACAGAGAATGATTGACCACCCCATTCGCATTCCCCATAATGTCTATCACGGGTTACACCACTCACATCATCTACTATGGCCTTTCTTTCTCCAATTAGGCGGTTAAATAAGGTAGATTTGCCCACATTGGGTCTTCCAACTATTGCTACAATTCTCGACATTTCACTGCAAAAGTACGCAATTAAAAATTAACCGGTATTTTACCTAGTATTTTAGCTATATTTTCGAGATATTCTTGGTCGATATTATCAAACGTATTAAAGTTTTTACTATCTATATCTAACACACCTACAATTTTGTTTTCATGTAGGATAGGCACTACAATTTCTGAATTACTTTCAGAAGAACAGGCAATATGGCCTTCAAATTCGTGTACATTAGGCACTACAATAGTATTGGATTGTGCCCAGGCTTTACCACAAACGCCCTTATTGTAGTCAATCAATGTACAAGCTACTGGACCTATAAAAGGTCCTAATTCGAGTTGATTATTTTTATTTATGAGATAAAAACCACACCACCAATGGTTAAAGTATTGTTGAATGGCCGAACAAACATTAGCGTAGTTGGCCACCCATCCACAATTCAAGTCAATTAATGCTTCAATTTGAGGTAAAAGCTGTTGGTAGTGCTCAGTTTTGCTGTTACTAGTTGATATAATTATCTTTTCGCTCATTGGTAATAGTTATAACTAAAAGTGGTCTCAGAATATAGTTTACCATTTTTAAAACTTTGCTCTTGGGTTAACAAGCCATAGGTGTTATAGGTGAAGGTATTCTTCCAAATATTTTGTTTAGATTTTGAGATTTGGTAAGTACTCTCATCTTTGGTAATTCTACCAACTTCATTGTATTCAGTGATTCTTTGATTCGGTTTCTTAGGATTATAGTGGTTGTGCAACTCAGTTTTAATAAGATGTCCATTGGAGTAGGTATAGGTAGTTCCATATAGAAATTCCTCCTTTGTACCTAGGTAAACTTCGTACTTGATTAATTGATGTATAGAGTCTTGAATGTCCACAGTTTTATAGGGTTTCCCATTATAGTTAAAACCATTGGTAGTAGTCACAATATGGCCATTTGGCAAATAAGATTTAATAGAGCAAATTTTAGCAGTATCTTTTAATTTTTGTACCTTTTTACCAATATCATCGCAAGTATAATCTGTCACTTGTTTTACCTTACCTTTCTTATCTCTCAAAACGGTTTGCTTCAGTTGTCCATTGCCATGATAATAGTATTCATACGCACGACCTAGATGCTGCTTGTGGTTAAAGTAAGAAACATTTGATTCCTTACCCAATGCATTGTAGGCAATATTGGTTTGGCCTGAAAATTTATTCTTATGATTGAAATAAGAGGTTTTGATAATTCTATTGGAATCATTGTATACATAAAATTCAGTTCTGGTAAAGAACGAACTTCTATAATAACTCGATTGAAGTAATCCGTGCTGATCGTAATTTCTATTTGCCATTAAATAGATTTTTTGTTTAAGACCGGTATCGGCATATTTAAGTCGCAGATAGCTTCTGCCTTTTATATCATAATCGATAATTTCTTTACTATAACTTGCTTTGCCTTTTGTAGAATAATAAACAATGTGCTTATTGATTTGATAAATTTTATGGGTTATTGCAAAGCTGTCAATATGGGAATAGTTTGGCTTACTTGAATTGGCGTGATAGAGTATATTGTTCCAACCGTAGTTGTCAAAACTGTATTTTATTTGGGAATGTCCCTTGGTAAATACTACTAACAATAATAAGCTTAAGAGTAATTTTTTCATGGTTATAAAACGTTTTTGTTTCGATTATAGTATTAACTGCAAATGTAGCGCAATAAAATTAAAGCAATAAAAAAGGCAGTGTTTATTAGACACTGCCTTTTTATATAGGATCGCTTAATAAAAAGCGTTAAGGGATTAATGAACGATTGTTACACGTTTAGAGATCACTTGACCATCAGCAATTAATTTGATGGTATAGATACCACTTGCTTGGTTGCTTAGGTTGATTTCGTATTTACCTAATACTTCGTTGAAGTTTT
The DNA here is from genome assembly GCA_903953615.1 of uncultured Bacteroidota bacterium. Classification (GTDB taxonomy): domain Bacteria; phylum Bacteroidota; class Bacteroidia; order NS11-12g; family UBA955; genus JABMMZ01. The sequence goes on along the minus strand of CAJBKH010000319.1, from coordinate 807 downwards.
GAGTTAATACAACTTGTCCCATAGCGTTGTAAACATTCACAGTAGCATTTTTAGCTAAAGCGCCTTGTAGGTCGATGTTCACTAAACCAGTAGATGGGTTAGGATAAACATTAACAGCTTCTTCGGTGCTAACAGCTTTGATACCAGAAGTACTGTTATAGCAACTTGGCCAGTAAGTGTAATAAACTAATCTAGTGAACTCATCAGAAACGTTACCACTTGGGTCAGTTACTCTATAAGTGATAGTGTAAATACCTTCGTTAGTAGGATCAACGTTTTGGTTTGTAATTTCAACCAATGGTTTTAAAACATCTGGTCCGTAGTAATTATCTTTAGTATAGATACCCCACATTGGCCAGATTTTGTCACCAACACAAGCATGCATCACATCGCCCCAAACACTTGGTGCTTTCGAATCTCTTACAACCACTGTTCTGGTTTTGCGAGCTACATTTAATGAACCGTCAACTGCTTCGTATACTTCGGTGTAAGTGCCTAATACGTTAGGATTCACATCAGAGAAGATTTTGTTTAAGCTCACTGCAGTGCCAGTATAATAGTTGTCGGATACCGTTGCAGATACAGAATTGTAGGTTGTTCTAACTTCGTGGTAAACGATATCAAAAGTATTCAAGTTAATTATTGGAGCGATAAAGTCATCAACTCTGTAAGTAACAGCAACTGGGGCAGCAATATTACCTGTAGCATCAACAGCAGTGTAAGTAACAGGGTAAGAAGCTCTCACCAAAGTATTTACAGCACCGTTTGTAACACCCCAATTTTTAGTCATTGCAGGATTGTTATCAT
>CAJBKH010000318.1 GCA_903953615.1 uncultured Bacteroidota bacterium | reverse complement strand
TTGGAATTTTGGAGATGATAGCACGAGCGCTGATACCTCGAATTCAAAAAGTCCAACCTATACCTATAAACGCGATGGCTATTACACAGTAAAGTTGGTAGCCGCTTCGCCATTTTGCGCAGATACCTCTGAATTCGATATCTATGTAAAACGAAATTTTAAAATCAACATTGGAAGAGATACGCTAATCTGTGGTCCTTTTAACATGTTGTTGAATGCCAATCTCTCGAATAAAACATATGATTGGAGCACAGGCGCCAAAACCGTATTTATCAATGTCAATAAAGGCGGGACTTATAATGTTTCTGTTACCGATGCCCCTTGTGTAGCCCGCGACACAATTACTATAATAAATGATTTAAGTACCTTTACATTAGGTGCCGATTCGGTTATTTGTAAGGATAGTTTTGTGAGTTTTAACTATTCGATTTCCAATAATTATAAAACGTATAGTTGGAACGATGGTAGCAATAAAAACAGTGTTGCCATTCCAAAACTTAGTAAGTATTGGGTTGAGGTAAGCAATAAAAATGATTGTGTATACCGCGACACCATTGAATTTATTTTGTATCCGCCACCTAAAATTATGTTGCACGATACTTTGTTTTGTAGAAATACTTCGGTTTTTTTAGATGGGGTTAATTATAATTTTATAACCGCCAAAGAAACCAACTATTTGTGGAGCAATGGCAAGCTATCGCCTAATATTACAGTGAGTTTACCGGGCTTGTATACCGTAAAAGTGAGAAATAAATATTGCACTATATTCGACTCTGCGCAATTAGATTACATCGTAACCGGATTGGATTTAGGTCTTGATACCTTCTATTGTGGTCCAGTAAAAAGGTTATTAGTGCCCAATCAAAATTATATTAATTATTTGTGGCACGATTACGCTGAAACATCTACCTATTTTGCTACTACCCCAGGTCTTAAAAAAGTAACCATTACATCAAAAGATGGCTGTATTGAATCGGATTCAGTGCAGTTAACGCAGTATCCCGATGCTGATGGAGGACTTGGAAATGATACCACCATTTGTTTGTCGACTAAACTATTATTAGTAGCGGCACCCAATATGACCTCTTATACTTGGAATACTGGCGACAACAGCCGTTCAATTGCTATTAAGGATGCGGGTGTTTATACCGTAACAGTAACAAATAAGAATAATTGTATTGTTACAGACACCATTAGAATACGAGAGAATGGTGATGCCATGCCAACAGAAATGTACATGCCAGATGCCTTTTCTCCCAATGGCGATGGAACAAACGATGTGTTCCCCGGTAATCAATACAAAGACCCTGGCACCGATTATCTATTAAGAATTTATAACCGCTGGGGCGAAACCATTTTCGAAAGCAATAAACCCGCCAACCAATGGAATGGCACCTTTGATAATAAGGAAGCGTCTCAGGAAGTTTACATGTTTTATGTTAAGTACATGGGTTGTGATGAAAACGCCCATTGGGTAAGGGGTACCTTCACTTTAGTGAGATAAACAATAGGACAAATTAATTGGGGCCTATTGGATTGTTCCGAAATAATCTATATTTGTGTTAATACAAAAACACGTCTCTAGCTGAAAATAATTCGGGAACGGTATTTGTATTATTTAAAATTAAATATAAAAAGTTAGGTTAATTGTGCAACATTTTTAACCTTCCTTACGTCTAATTAATAAATGCATTGAAAAGGATTTTTGCCTTCATATTGTGCTTACTCGCTGTCAAAGCAAATGCAACACATATTGTTGGTGGAGAGATCATGTACAAATATGTCAGTAAATCCAATGGATTTATAACTTATGACATTTCAATGTACCTCTATATTGATTGTATTAACGGGAATAAAGTTGCGATTGAATCTGATGTTGACGGTTATATCAATGCTTTTAGTTACAATGCCTCTAGCGGTAATTACTCGCTTTATAAATCACAACAATTAACTTTCGCTAGAACTGGTCCTATCACTGTATCTGATGTGAATTACAGTTGTATTAAGAACAAGCCAAACGCTTGTGTCGATAAATACACGTATAAAATTACCATGGCTTTGCCAGCGAATAATGATGGCTATGTATTGGCATTCGAAAGGTGTTGCAGAAACAATTCTATAAAGAACATTATGTATCCTGAGGCAACAGGTGCTACCTACTGGACTAAAATACCCGGCGTTAATAAGATTGCCGTAGACAATAGCCCTATATTTAAATCATTGCCGCCCAATTTTCTTTGTACCAATGCGCCATTGAATTTCGATCACAGTGCTACCGATGCCGATGGCGATTCATTGGTGTACGAACTTTATGTTCCTTATATTGGAGCCACTAGCAACGCATCACTTCCATCGCCATCTCAAGCTACCAATCCAGCTAGTTTTAGCCAAGTGCAATGGGTTCAGAATGGATCGGTGACTTATAGTTTGTACAATCAAATTGATGGGGCGCCAACCTTGTCAATCAATCGAAGAACGGGTAAATTAACGCTTACCCCATCAGCCGACGGGCAATATGTGGTAGGTATAAAAGTTTTAGAATTTAGAAAAGGAAGGTTGATAGGCGAAACCAAACGCGATTTTCAATTCAATGTCAGTCAGTGTGTGTTCGAAGTAGTTTCTTCATTTGGCATTCCCTATTATAATTGTCAAGGCGATTTATTGAGTTTTCAAAATCGCAGTCAAGGGGCTAACAACTATCACTGGGATTTTGGTGTCGATACGACTAAAAATGATACGTCTGTTTTAAAGAATGCAAATTATACCTATAATTCACCTGGCACTTACAACATTAGATTAATAGCGAAAGGCACCATCTGTACAGATACTTCAGAGTTTGAGGTGATGGTTAAACCAAAGTTTAAAACAAAATTGGCCAATGATACATTGATTTGTGGCCCCTTTACAAAAACCTTGACCACTAACACCCCTGGTAAATCCTATTTGTGGAGCACCGGCGAAAAAACACCGTCAATTGTTGTAAAAACAGGCGGTAAATATACAGTTTCGGTTACTGATGCACCATGTACAGCGCGCGATACCATTACCATTATTAATGATTTAAGCCGATTGGATATAGGGCCTGATTCTGTGATTTGCCGTGACAGTTTTGTGCAATTCACCTATCCAGGGAAAGCTGGTTATAAGTCGTATTTATGGAATGACAATACAACAAAGGACAGCGTCTTAATTACAAAACTAGGTACCTATTGGGTTAATGTCGTCAACAAAAATAATTGTCCATCAACAGATACTATCACTTTTGTGCTTTATCCGCCACCACGGGTCAATTTAAATGATACTTTATTTTGCAAAGGCACAACGGTTGTATTAGATGGGGTTAATTACAGTGTTAAAACAAAATTGGAAACGAACTATTTGTGGAACAATGGTGAAACCACTCCACAAATTGTAACGGGTATTCCAGGACTTTACATTGTAAAGGTGCGCAACAGGTTATGCACCATTTATGATACCGCAACTATTACCCACATTGAAACGGGCTTAGAATTGGGCAACGACACTTTTTATTGCGGGCCGGTTGTAAGGTGGTTAAGGCCAAAGAAAGGTTACGTAAAGTATGTATGGCATGATTTTGCGGAAACAATCGACTATTATGCAACATCGCCAGGGAAAAAGAAATTAACCATCACGACAAAAGAAGGATGTGTTGAATCAGATTCTGTTAATCTAATACAATATCCCAATGCAGATGCGGGCTTAGGTAACGATACCACCATTTGTTTGTCTTCACGATTTGAGTTGAAAGCCAGTGATAGCATGGTGAACTATTTATGGAATACGGGCGCCACCTCTCAATCTATTTTTATCAAAGACAGTGGGGTGTATTTCGTAACTGTTAAAAATATAAATGGCTGCGTGGTTGCTGATACCATTCGCATTAAGGAAGATGGTAATGCGGTGCCTTCAGAAATGTACATGCCAAATGCGTTTACGCCCAATGATGATGGCTTAAATGAGTTTTACCCGGGCAACCAATACAAAGACCCAGGCGCTAGTTATCTGCTGAGGATTTATAACCGTTGGGGCGAAAAAGTATTTGAGAGTGATTTGCCAGCCATTCAGTGGAATGGTATGTATAAGGACAACATGGTTCCCCAAGATGTTTATGTTTTCTATGTCAAATATTTGGCTTGCGATGAAAAGGAACATTGGGTGCGTGGTACTTTTACCCTTTTGCGTTAATCGAATTTATTATTCTTATTCGCGTCTGCAAGAGCAAAATTTTAACTAATTTTGCAGCTATTAATTACGTTCGTTAAGCTTTAATGGAATTACAATCAATCAAAAACAGATTCGAAATTGTAGGCAATTCGCCTGCCTTAAACCATGCCTTAGAAACGGCAATTAAGGTAGCACCTACCGATATGAGTGTTTTGATTACTGGAGAGAGTGGCGTAGGTAAGGAGTCGTTTTCGAAAATTATACATGCCTTAAGTGGCAGAAAACACGGCAACTTTATAGCGGTTAACTGCGGAGCAATACCCGAAGGGACCATCGATTCGGAATTATTTGGACACGAAAAGGGTTCGTTTACTGGCGCAACAGATGCGCGCAAAGGATATTTTGAAGCAGTGAATGGTGGTACCATTTTCTTAGATGAAGTGGGCGAGTTGCCGCTAGGTACCCAGGCTAGATTATTAAGAATTCTTGAAAATGGGGAATTTATAAAAGTAGGAAGTAGCAAGGTTCTAAAAACAGACGTTAGAATTATTGCAGCTACGAATCGCGATTTGTTAGAGCGCGCGCAACAAGGTAAATTTAGAGAAGATTTATATTACCGTTTGGCAACGGTGCCCATTCGAGTACCCCGTTTAACTGAGCGCAAAGAGGATATCAATATTCTATTTAGAAAATTTGCAACGCTTTTTTCCGAGAAGAACCATTCTCCATTGGTGCAATTAGATCACGATGCGCAGCTACTACTAGCAACCTATAGTTGGCCAGGCAATATTCGCCAACTTAAAAATATCGCCGAACAAATTTGTGTTTTGGAGGCAGATAGCAATCCTGTATCAGCAGCCATATTACAACAGTATATACCGCAACCAGTCAACCAACTGCCTTTGGCAATGGGCGGCATTGGTAGCGAAGGTTTGAGTGGGCAAGGCTTTAGTGAACGCGATATTTTTTACAAATTCTTAATCGACATGAAAAAAGATGTCAGTGATTTGAAAAGAATTGTAATGGGATTAATAGAAAATACGGGCAATAGAGAAGAATTTATTAATAATAATAAAGAAGAGATAAGTCATGTATTGTATAAGAATGAGGCCAATTACGCACCTATTTCAGAGCAGCCCATCATTTTACCTCAAGTGAGTATGCCAGCATCACCAAAGTCATCTTTTATTGATGTACAACATGTGCACGAGGTAAATAATCTAACCATTGCAGAGCAGGAATTGGACATGATAAAAAGAGCATTGCAACGCAACAATGGCAAACGCAATAAGGCTGCTAAAGATCTTGGGATTTCGGAACGAACTTTGTACCGTAAAATAAAACATTTTGAATTGGAATGAAGGTCGTATTGAAACATATGGTTTATTTGCTGGTATTGTCAACAATAGTTGGCTGCAAATCTTGTGGGTATAGTTTGTCTGGAATCAATATACCGCCCGATGTAAAAAGTATTAGCGTTCAATTTTTTCCAAACAAAGCATCACTTATCAATCCTGTTTTAAGTCAAAAGTTTACCGAGCAATTAAAGGATAAATTTTTAAGGGAAACATCTTTAACCCTCATTAATAACAATGGCGACTTTAGATTATCGGGCGAAATTACCAACTATAGAATAGAGCCAGCAGCGGTAAACTCTGCTACTGGTACTGCCAAAAATAAATTTACAATGGCCGTTAAAGTTATTTTTGAATGTCCTACACACAAAGATTTAAATTTCAGTGAAGAGATAACAAAGTTTACGCAGTTCGATGCGGCAGATAATTTTCAATCAATAGAAAATACCTTAAGTGAAGATTTAAGTAAGCAGATTATCCAAGAAGTTTTTAATAAAGTAGCCTTGAAATGGTAAATGAATAAGCAAACACTTCAAAATATTGCCAATCATACCAATCAGGTTTCTAATTCGGAAATCGAGGAAATCAAACAACTGATAGGTTCTCATCCATTTTATCCCTTGCCACATGTCGTGTTGGCAAAAATATATTTCGAAAAAGAACATTATTTATTCGAAAATGCCTTGAACCAAGCCGCCATGCGAGTGAATGACAGGGAATGGCTTTACCATTACATACATGGTGACGAAGGATTTGATAAGACAAATGGTTCATCAGTGCCGATAGTTGAGGTTTCAGAAGCCTTGGATGGTCAACATTTCGCAATTAGTGAAGCGTTAATTTTGCAAAATGAAACGGAAGCATCAGATAGCGCAGATGAATTTCTTAAGAATGATTTGCAAGCATTTTTGAGTGACTTGGCAATTTCTGAACCAATAGAAATAAGCGAAGAACCAAATGAACGACCAACCGTTGAAGTTGTTGAAACCATTGAAGAAACGCAAGAGGAACCTTTACGTAATGTAGACCCTGTTGAAATTCAAGATTTTGAATTGGAAAACAACATGGCATTGGAGACGAACCATTCAAGCGAGCTTGAGATAGAGCAAGATGCCGATACAATTATTGAGCAAGCAGTTGAAGAGATAGTTGAAGAAATTTCTTCAGCTGAGACTATTAAAGAACATGTGCCTGACATGGATTTGCGCAAGCACCCTGTTTATAATGTTGAATCATTCTTAAATGAAGAAAAAGCAACGGCAGATTCAGAAGATTCAACTGATAAGGATTTCTTTTATTGGTTGAACCATCCTAAGCCAGCGGTAAGTGAAGCGGAAGTTGCTGAAGATGTAGAGGACGCGACATTTACAGAGGACAAAACCTTAAGCATTATTGAACAATTCATTAAGGCGAATCCGAGTATCACTCGACCAAAGAAAGAGTTCTACAGTGCCGAAAACATGGCCAAGCGCAGCGAAAATGTCGACTTCGAATATGTGACCGAAACATTGGCCAATATCTATTACGAACAAGGGAACATTGATTTAGCAATTAAAGCTTACGAAAAATTAAGTTTGCAAAATCCATTAAAACAAACGTATTTTGCATCCCTTATCGCAAAAATTAAAAAGGAAAAAAGATAAATTATGCTTACCATTATACTCATCATCGGCATCATTGCAGCCATTTTAACTATATTAATTGTTTTAATTCAAAACCCAAAAGGGGGCGGATTAGCATCTAATTTTTCTGCAGGCAATCAATTATTTGGCGCAAAACAAACCACCGAAGGCGTTGAAAAATTAACTTGGGTATTTACCTCTATCATTTTAATTGTTTCATTAATTGCTAGTTCATACAACGTGAGTGCATCTAAAGCAAGTAAAGGCGGCGAGGCTACAACGACAGAACAAGGTCCTGTTGATCCCGCTGTTGAAGCGGCCAAAAGCGCTAAACCAAAAGCAGATGCGAATACAAAAGCACCAGTTGCTGCACCAGCTTTAGAGGGTAATCCGAATGCCAATCCTGCAGGCGCTCCTCCAAACATGCCAGCTAATCCAGCGCCAGGCACTCCTGCTCCTCAAAGATAATTAAGGAATGGCGTAAGCTAAGCCCACTTTAATATTTTTATTAAAGATTTGGGCCCCTTTTACTGCATCTATATTAAACTTTTTGAAAGTAAAGTCGGGTTGTATATTAATTCCGAACTTACCTTTGATTAAAAAGGATAAATTATTCTGCATATAATACTGGCTGCCATTTGCGCCAACTGTTTTGTTAGCATCTGTGAACATTACATCATATCCCCAGAAGCCAGTATAAGTTAGCCAATTATTAAATTGGATCTTAGTGCCAATGACAAAGCCAGCATTGAACGCATCTACTATTTTCTTTGCTTTGTTTGAAGGAGAACTGTAAAAAGTTCTTGAGTCGAGGTTAATGCCAAGCCCTAAACTAAATTTATCACCTTTAATAATGTTGCGGCCATAAGTTGCTGTAAAGATTGGTAAATCTAATCCAGCTACCTTGGCACTGTCGTTGAAATTTGTTGAATCCTTTGTGCCATTTAACAAATATCGGGCTAGCCATGTAGCATCCATTCTAAAGAATTTTTTTTCGTTGAAATGGGATAGGTTGAATGTGAGGCCAGATGTATTAATGTTCTTGCCGCGTTCGGTGATGGTTTTAGGAACTGCACCTGCTTGAAGAAAATTAAGGGTGGTAATTTTTTCTTGCGCTTGGGCCATTGTTGAAATGAGTACAAGCAATAAAGTTAAAAATTGTCGCATGTTAAATTGATTTATTACTAGCAATATTCCATTATTTTGTTTTGGGTAGCAATAGTACATTTGCACTAATTGTGGCATTTTTGATTGTTTTGAAAGCATACGGTCTATAAAAACCAAACCCTCACCACATGTGATGAGGGCATTGGCCTAACTAATATTTACCATAGAGTTAGTAATAATACAAATTAAATACAATCATTTAAGGAAATCAAGGATCGTAAAAAAACAGATTGTGTTTATGCATACTTTATGCACTTGTGTTTATTTTCAGTGGTTTAACTAAGATAAGAACTTGTATTTTATTAAAGACAACAGCGCGTAATAAAAATTAAATTGGTGAAAAGTTGAATTTAAAATCGATTCATTTGATTCAAGTCTGATTTTTTAATATTTGCCATATTTGTGTCATAATTAAAAAAAATAGTAACATGTTTACGTCAAATAGCGTTGAAGGAGTATTGCAGAAATAGGCGTTTGTATAAAGAAGAAGTAAAACACAATGAAATCTTATCGAAAATAAGTTTGGTTACATAAACTTAACATTAGATTCATTAAATATTTTATTTTTTTTGACAAAAAGGCGTTTAATTTGCATCATCAAATATTTTATAATTAATTATTAATCAAATGAGTCAAGCACAAGTTAAAAAATCAACCAATTGGATTGGAATTCTTACAATCCCTGTAGCATTTGTGGTATCTGTTTTAGTTTTCATTTTCATCTTTGGAGCTGCCGATAATTTCAATGCGGATCACAGCCCAAAAGCAGGTAATTATTTCGGTACAATCCACGAAGGTGGTGTCATTGTGCCATTGTTAATGACATTGTTCTTAACTGTGTTTACTATTGTTATTGAGCGTTTGTTTACCATTGCATCAGCAAAAGGAAGAGGTTCTTTAGAAGCTTTCCTTCAAAATGTCAAATCAAATCTTTCAAATGGTAATGTGAATGCAGCGATTGCAGATTGCGATAAGCAAAAAGGTTCTGTTGCCAATGTTGTAAGAGCAGGTTTAGGCAGATATGCTGAAATGGAAAAAAACACTGAAATGGATAAAGACCAAAAGGTTTTAGCAATTTCTAAAGAAATGGAAGAAGCCGTTTCATTAGAGTTACCAATGCTTGAGAAAAACCTTAACATATTAGCAACCATTGCATCAGTAGCAACCTTATTAGGACTATTAGGTACAGTATTAGGTATGATCAGAGCGTTCGCTGCATTAGCGGCTTCTGGTACGCCAGATCCAGGTGCATTGTCATCAGGTATTTCTGAGGCCTTGATTAATACCGCAATTGGTATTGGTACTTCGGCTTTAGCGATTATTTTCTATAACTTGTTTACTGGTATGATTGATAAATTAACCTATGGTATTGATGAGATAGGTTTCAGTATTTCTCAAACATTCGCATCTAAGAACAAATAATTAGCCTTAGGCAATATTAAATAAGCTATGCCAAAAGTTAAATTACCAAGGAAAAGCACGTCAATAGATATGACCGCCATGTGCGACGTATCGTTTCTATTGCTCACCTTTTTCATGCTTACCTCAAAATTCCGACCTGCAGAGGCGGTGCCTATCGATATTCCTAATTCGCGTTCTCAAATTAAATTGGATGGTGTAATGACCATCTCCGTTTCAAAAGAAGGAACCGCTTTCTTTAGCCTTTCAAAAAGAGAAGATAGAGAGCAATTATTGGATAGAATGTTGAGCTTGCATCCTGAAATAAAGTTAGATCAAAATCAAAAAAAGGCTTTTATGGGTCTTGATATGTTTGGTTTTTCTTTAGCCGAGATGCCACAAGTTTTAGCACTCAATCCGGTGCAATACAAAGCCTATAAGCAAAACGGAATTCCTATGGATTCTGCAAAATGTGAATTGGGTGAATGGGTATTGCAAACCAGGTATGTCGATCAGAAAATGAAGGTAGCCATTAAAGGTGATAAAGTGAGTAACATTAAGGCCATTAAAAAAGTGATTTATGCTTTGACCGAAAGGGCAGACATTCATAAGTTCAACTTAATTACAACCCTTTCTGGTAGCTCAGCAGTTACAACAACAGAACCAACAGAATCAACCGAAACTAAGTAATATTTAAAAATGGCAGAATTAAATACCGCGGAAGGCGGAGGGAAGAAAAAACATGGAGGGAAAACCCGCTCCAAAAAAATGTCTACCAAGGTGGATTTAACTCCTATGGTTGACTTAGCATTTCTACTAATTACCTTTTTCATGTTAACCACTACATTGAATAAACCCAATGCCATGGAATTAAACATGCCTAAAAAAGCTGAAACCCCTGATGAAAAAATAAAAATTAATCAAGAGCTATTATTGAATATTATTTTAGACAAAGACAATGCTGTTTGGTGGTACGAAGGCGATGTGGCCAGTGACCTTAAGAAAACAGTATTTGCCAATGAAAAAGGTATCAGAGATATTATTTATTGGAAGCAAAAGAAGCTTGAAAAAACCTATGGTAATAAAGATACCATGATTTGTTTAATCAAAGCTACAGATGATGCCAATTATGAGAACATGGTAGACGCTCTAGATGAGATGGACATTACAGGCATTAAGCGTTATGCTATGCAAGATGTTCAGGCGCCTGAGTTAGAAGCCATAAAAAATGGTGGTAAAGGAACTGTAACAAAATAATTATTTTTAGTATTTACCTATTAAACACCAATTGTATTAACCATTAAAAAGAATGTTATGGATGTTAAATTAGATTATCACAATCAGTCGATGGACGAAATTGTTTTTGATTCAAGGAACAAAAACTATGGCGCCTATGTATTGAGACAATTATATGAAAAGCACCTGATGAAGGCGCTAGGAATAAGCATATTTGTTTTTGTATTCAGTATGTTTACACCTAAAATTGTAAAAACTTTAGGGTTGTTTGTTGCAGCTGCAGAAGAGCAAACAGACACTACTGTATTAACCTTGGTGGCTCCGCCATCGATTAAACCAGATGAACCACCACCACCACCGCCACCACCAGTTGAGCCTGTATTGCGCCCTACTGCAAGGTTCCTAGAAATGGAAGCGGTGAAGAAAGAAGAAGTTGACGAGGCACCACCACCAACCATTACTGAATTGGATAACAAAGATATTGGTGATAAAAATATTGAAGGTGAAATAACTGATGAACCGCCTCCAATTGTTGCGCAAGTGGCAGGCGATGGTGTCGATAGAAATAAAATCTATGAGCGCGTTGAGCAAATGCCAGAATACATTGGCGGTCAAGATGCTTTAGATGATTTTCTATCCGAAAACCTTGTTTACCCTTCAGATGAATATGACAATGGTGTTACCGGTATGGTAACGGTTTATTTTGTTGTAACTGGCGCCGGTAAGGTAGAAGACGTGAAAGTTGGAAGAAGCTCTGGTCATACTAAATTGGATGCCGAAGCGATAAAGGTGGTTAGAAAACTAACCAAGTTTAAAGCAGGTAAACAGAATGGTGTTTCAGTTAGTGTTAGATGCGAGATTCCAATTGAGTTTACCATTGAGTAAGCCTTATATTGATTGAAACGTGTTTAAAAAATTAATTGAATACCCAGCTTATCTCTTTAAGTTTGCCATCTATCTTTTATTTATAAGTTTTTCGTTCATACTTTATTTTTCTAAAGTTCTCGATTTTCAAGGCGAGAATAGTATGAAGGTACTCTATTGCATTCTATTGCTGCTATACGGCTCTTATCGTTTGTTGAGAACATTACAAGATTTTAAAACAGAATTAAGAAATGAGGAATAAATGCTTAACCATATTGTTAAGTACATTGCTAGTAGGTGTTTTATTTGGTTGCAATAACAATGTAAAACAGCCGCTAGCAAACACTGTAAAAGACACATTGGAAATTTATGTAGATACGAGTCTTGCCATTTTAATTAATGAGCAGCGCAAGGCCTATGAGAATGACTATGTGAATCCAATTGTGAAACTTAAGTATCTGCAAGAAGCAACGATACTCAAGGCGCTAATGACCAATGAAGTGAGTTGTGCCGTGTTGCAAAGAAAATTAACCGAAGGTGAAAAACAATTTTTTCAAAAGAAAGAAGATTTTCTGCCTAAGGAATATGTGATAGCCCATGACGCATTTGTTTTTGTGGCCAATACCAAGAATGTAAGAGATAGACTATATGCATCAGAAATTAAAGACTATTTTATAAAAGGTAACATCAAAGACTTTCAGTTTGTTTTTGAAAACAATAGTTGCCAAGCCATACCATATTTCAGAGCCTATTATGGTTTAAGTGACAAACAACTTGCTTCTGCTTATTCTAAAAATGGATTAAATGACTTATTGCAATTTTTAAAAACTGACAACTATTCAATAGGCATTATTCCCTTTTCATATATTGCCGATATTGAAGCACCATCGACCATAGAAATGTTAAAGGGCTTAAAAGTTTTGTCTGTCAAATACACCGATTCCTCGAAAAGAGAATTAACGGTTAATCCTAGTCAAGAAAGCATTACCACTAAGGATTACCCTTATACAATGCCCATCGTATTGTTAAACTGTAACATGGAGAAAAAATCGGGCACAACTTTTGTAAATTATATATTCAAACCGAAAGCTCAGAGATTGTTTTTAAAATGTGGCATGGTGCCAGCAATTTTTCCAGGGCGCGAGGTAATAGTTAACACAAAATAAGAAATGAAAAATATCCTAACATTAATTTTGGCAATCACTATTGCTAATTGTATTTCTGCTCAAAGTATAGAGCAAGTAAAAGCCGATTTACAGAATGAAAATTATAAAGCGGCTAAACAAAGTTTATTAAGTATCAATAAAACACAACCTAGTGCGCAATCTAATTTGTATTTGGGCAATGCCTACTTAAAATTAGATGAGATGGACTCTGCAAAAGTTTTTTATTTAAAAGCAGAAGCTGGCACAGACGCTTATGCGCATATTGCCAAAGCGAGAATGGCCATCATCAACAACGCTGATAAAGCTGTTGTAAAAGGTTTTATTGAAAAGGCCATAAACATAAGTAAGAAAAAGGATGCTGAAGTGTTTTATCAAGCTGGTTTTTTAAGCTACCAACCAAAAGCTGTTGCACCGCAAGACTACCAAGTTTATTTTGAACAAGCGGCGCTTTTATCCCCAAATGCAGATTTCTACAAATTAGCATTAGGTGATAACTTATTAGATCAACACGAAGGAGGAAAAGCCATGTCGAAATACGAAGAGGTAACCGATAAAAATGCCAATAACCTAATGGCCTTAATTAAAATCGGTCGCTTATTCTATTCTTCTATGAACTACACCAAAGCTATTGAGTTTTTAGAGAGAGCCAATGCTATCAATGCGAACTATGATTTTGTTCACAAAGAACTTGGCGAATTGTATTACCTTACTAGAAGCTATGAAAAGGCCACTGCAGAATTTAGAAAGTACCTCGATTTAAACAATAATGACAGCCGTGCAAAGGCTACTTATGCCGGATTTTTATTCCAATTAAAGGAGTATCAAAAAGCGGTTGACGAAGTGTCAGGATTTTCGAAACAAGATACTACCAACTATATCTACTATAGAATTTTGGCATATAGCAATTGCGAGATAAAGAAAATGAAAGATGCCAAGGTGGCCATGACTAACTTCTGGAAATACTGTAAAAAATCGAAATTAATCACATTGGATTATATTTACTCTGGCAGAATCGCTACAGGCAATGCAGATACAGCCAATGCCATTAATTATTTTAGTAAGGCCGTTGAATTGGATTCTAACGATGCTGAATTGCAATCTGAATATGCTAAAGTATTGTTCAATGCAAAACGCTACAAACAGTCGGCATTAGCCTATAAGAAACGTACTGAAATGAAACAAAAGACAGCTTCGCCCTTAGACTTTTATTATTTAGGTCGCAGTTGTTACAGCAGTGGCGATTTTATTAATGCTGATTCAGCGTTTTCTAAATTTGTTGACTTGCAACCACAATCACCAGATGGCTATTTATGGAGAGCTAAGTCGAATGTCGAACAAGAAGATAAAACTAATTTAAAAGGTTTTGCAATTGTACATTACAAAAAATTCATTGAATTAACCTCGGCCGACCCAAGCAAGCACCGTGCGAACCTAATAAGCGCATACAACTATCTTGCCTTTGTGGCGCTTACCCAATTGGACAATGTAACGGCAAAAGAAAACTTCAATAAGATTTTGGAAATCGATCCAAATAATGCCAAAGCATTGGATGAATTGAAACGATTAAAGTAGTGATTTGCAGTATAGCTGCTACTCAACCCATATATTAAAAGGATCAACCCTATCGGTTGATCCTTTTTTATGACCATAATTTAATTACACGAGGTGTAAAGATTTGCTTATTTTTGCGCAAAATGTGGAGTGCTTTATCAACTTTCTGTATTAGAAATCGCTTTTGGTTGCTGATTTCTCTAGTAGCCATTACAGGTGTATTTGGATTCTATGCTACCAAGGTGAAAATGACCTATGATTTCGCAAAGGTTATTCCTCAGGATGATCCTGACTTTGTTGAATATGTAAAGTTTAAAGAGACCTTTGGAGAGGACGGTAACATTCTTGTCATTGGGGTTCAAAGTAAGGATATTTTTAAAAAGGATTTTTTTAATGATTGGTATGATTTAAGCAACGATTTAGAGCAGACCCCTGGGGTAGAGAAAGTTGTATCATTGGCCAAGGCCTATAACCTAGTGCGCAACGATTCATTGCAAAAGCTCACCATCGAACCCATTTTAAATGCACGTTTTAAAAATCAAGAGGAGGTCGATTCATTTCATAGAATTATTACAAGGTTAAAGTTTTACGATGGCCTGCTCTATAACCCAGATAGCAATGTTACACTGATTGCAGTGACACTTAAAAAGAAAGAATTAGATAGCAAAGCTAGAATTCCATTGGTTAAATCGATTGCCGATAGAGCCAATAAATTTGGAGCGAAACATGGTTGCAAAATGCACTTTAGTGGATTGCCTTATGTACGTACCATCATGAGCTCCAAAGTGGCTGACGAAATTAAAATATTTACCTTCCTTTCCATTTTAATTACAGCCGTTTTCATCTTCTTGTTCTTCCGCTTTATGAGTGCTGTGCTACTTTCTATCGTAGTAGTAATAGTGGGCGTAATTGCAACACTAGGCTGTTTGGCGATGTTAGACTATAAAATAACAATACTAACAGGCATATTGCCACCACTGATGGTGATTATAGGGGTGCAAAATTGTATTTACTTATTAAATGTATACCACCAAGAGTATACAACACATGGCAATAAAATGAAGGCCATTACCCGTTTGATTTCTAAGAATGGTTTGCCATTGTTTCTTACCAATGTTACAACAGCAGTAGGATTCATGGTTTTCAGTTTTTCTGGAAGCGCCATGCTCGATCAGTTCTCTATTGTTTCAGGTATCATTATCATGTTGGTGTATGTTGTTTCTTTGGTGTTTATACCAATTGTATACAGTTATTTGCCACCACCAAAGCAAAAGCACACCAAGCACCTTGATGGCAAGCGATTGAACAAGGTACTCGACTATTGCAATTATTTAACCTACAATAAAAGGAAAACGATTTATGTGATAACAAGTATATTGTTAGTTGTCTCTATTTATGGTTCCTTTAAAGTTAAAAATTTAGGGTATGTAGTAGATGATTTACCAGAAAATGATCCTGTTTACCAAGACTTAAAATTCTTTGAAAAGAATATGAAAGGCACTTTGCCTTTTGAAATTAGAATAGATACCAAAGTAGATGGTGGTGTGAAGGATTACATCACACTGCAAAAGATTAACCGATTAGAAAAAGAATTGCATGCCTATCCAGAATTTTCAAAACCAATGTCTGTAGTAGATATTTTAAAATTTGCGAACCAAGGGATGAACAATGGTGATGAACGTTATTATAGGGTTCCCAATGTTGTTGACATCAGCAATATTGTTGATTATTTGCCAAAGCAGGAACACAGTGCGAGTTTAATCAAATCGATGGTAGATAGCAATTATCGCATTGCACGTATAAGTGTACAAATGGCTGACATTGGTTCTCAGAAAATGAAGGTCTTGTCGCATTCCGTGCAAATGAAAATGGATTCTATTTTCCCTAAGGATAATTATGACGTTAAGATAACAGGCACGAGTGCCATTTTCTTAAAGGGCAATGATTATTTAATAGAGAATCTAATAACAAGCATGATTTCAGCCTTGATTATTATTTCTGTTATGATGGCTTTTTTGTTTTTCAGTTGGCGCATGGTGGTCATTTCACTTATTCCAAATTTAATTCCATTGATTATGACTTTTGGTATTATGGGCTTTTTTGGCATCCGTTTAAAGCCTTCAACCATTATTATTTTTAGTATCGCATATGGTATAGTGGTCGATTTCACAATTCACTACTTAGCAAAGTATAGACACTCATTAAAAAAGAACAATTGGGATATGAAATTGGCCATTCCAGAAAGTATGATGGAGGCTGGACCAAGTATTATCTATACAGCTGTGGCCTTATTTGCAGGGTTTATCATCTTTGCTGCTTCAAATTTTGGTGGTACTGTGGCTTTAGGCGTATTAACTTCTCTTTCACTCATATTTGGTATGTTTATGAATTTACTCTTGCTGCCAAGTATATTATTATCACTCGAGAAAAGTATCAATGCCAAAGCAGAATTAGGGGTCACCTTGATAGATATTGATCCTGAGGATGATAACGAGGATTGATTGTTCTATCAGTACGTTATTCACCCATCCAACCACTGCATTAAATCACTTTCTCCAAGAAGACGGCACTCGTTTATGCAATCCTTACCCATGCAATAAGGATTTGCCATAGACACTATTTGAGATTAAACGATTATAAATTTACTCTACCTTTCCGATAACTATAAATATAAACAATCGCATGTAAAAGGGCGAATACTATAGAGAAATTGAAAAGAAAAGTATCATTTGCATTGGGGTCCATGTGCTGTAAATAAGCAACAGCGATGAGCGCTACTACCATGCCTAAACCTGATCCAGCAACTGTTTTGTAACTTTTAAGGGAAAATTGACCTTTGTTTAAGTAGCTATGTTTCATGCCATAGAATAAATAAAAATCGAATCCTATCATCATCCACACAATTAACCTAATCCAAGTGTCTAGTGGCAAGAATACCATCATAAACAGACAAACAAGCACTCCAGCAATCGGTACAAATGGAACCAAAGGTGTTCTGAAAGCCCTTGGGGCTTCAGGCATTTTTTTACGCATTATCAATACCCCTATACAAACTAAAATAAAGGCGAATAGCGTTCCAATACTTGTCATTTCGCCTACAACCCTAGCCGGAACAAATGCAGCGAACAAACTCACTATTACCATAAAGAGCAAATTGTTTTTGGCAGGTGTTCTGAATTTTGGATGTACTTCAGAAAATACTTTTGGCATCAATCCATCTTTACTCATTGAGAAAAACACCCTGCTTTGGCCCATTAACATTACCAAAATTACTGAGGCATATCCACCAAGAATGGCGAGTAAAATGGCGTTGTTTAACCATGGGTAAGCTGGTGTAATCATTCCAGATGCATCGACTGACCCCATAGATTGAACTGCTATAGCAACTGGGGCTATTCCATCTTGTCCTGCAAATGCCTGATAATTTACAACGCCAGTCATTACGTGGGCAAAAAGAATATAAAGAATGGTACATATTCCTAAAGATAATAAAATCCCGATTGGCATATCCCGTTTAGGGTTTTTGGCTTCCTGCGCTGCAGTTGAAACGGCATCAAAACCAATATATGCAAAAAACACAATAGCAGCAGCCCTAATGATACCTGAAAATCCAAATTCACCAAATTTACCCGTGTTGGCAGGGATATACGGAACATAGTTTTCAGGTCTAATATACTGCCATCCAACGGCTATAAAAACCAAAACAACAGTAACTTTAAGTAATACAATAATACCATTCACAAATGCAGACTCTTTAGTTCCACGCATTAAAATTAAAGACATAATCATAACGATTAGCACAGCAGGAATATTGATAATACCTCCTTCAAATGGAGATAACATAAAGGCATCGTCGATGTGTATGCCATACCCCCCCAAGAATTTGCCTAAGTATCTCGACCAACTAATGGAAACCGTGGCCGCACCGACAGCATATTCTAAAACCAAATCCCAACCAATGATCCAGGCAATGAATTCGCCCATGGTAGCAAATGAGTATGTGTAAGCACTTCCTGCTACTGGAATCATCGAAGAAAATTCAGCATAGCAAAGACCAGCAAAAATACAACCAACAGCAGCAACAAGAAATGAAATGGTGATGGCCGGGCCAGCATTCATAGAAGCGGCAAGACCAGTAATGGAAAACAATCCAGCGCCTATAATTGCGCCTATGCCCAAAGCAACCAATCCAGGGGCCGTTAAGGTTTTCTTTAAACCTTTTTCAGTGTCTAAGGCTTCGTTTAATAACTGCGTTAGTGGTTTTCTTCTCCAGATTGACATTTTTGTATAGACTTAAATTAGGGTTCAATAATAGTCATTTTTTCAATAATAAAAGTAGAGAAGTTAGCTTGCTGTACTATTAAAGTTAATATTGGGAGGTTATTTTGGCAGGTAAAAAGTAATTGGCAAAACACAAATAGTTTTAACGGGGTGCCCATTTTGAATACCAGGTTTGTATTTAGGCATTATCGAAATAACACGAAGAGCTTCCTCATCTAATAATCTATTGCCAGATGTTTTGTTGATAGCGATTTGGCCAATGCTGCCATCTTGGGAGACAACAAAAGAAATCCATGCAGTGCCTTCAATTTTCTTTTTTTCTGCTTCAAGCGGATAATCAATATTTTCATCTAGGTATTTAAAATAAGCTTCCTCGCCACCTACGAATTGAGGAGCTTTTTCAACGCGGCTCCATACTTTGCCTTCTCCCATAGTGCCATTGCTAGCATTGTCTTTATTGGCTTGCGAATTGATTTTATCTATAGAGTCTTTTTTTAATGCAGCAATTTCTTTATCTTTTAATTCATTAACAGTTGGTGTTGGAGTTTCATTTACTAAATCTTTTTTAGCGGCTTCTATTTCTAAAAACTTTTCAGTTGGTCTTTTTACCTCATCTAGTTTGGGGGGCGGTGGTTTAATGGGCTGTAAAGGATTGATAGAAGGAGGGGCGGCTAACACAAAAGTGCGTGTCTCAATAACCAGTGGAACTTCCTTTTTGAATAGATGTAGATATTCGAGCAGTACTGGTCCAGCTGTCAAGAAGAGGAATATGCCTAAAGTAAAATAGAACGCCCTTTTGTGATTCTTTTCATAAAGTTGTCGTAACTGAAAAGCCCCATAGTCCTTGTTTTTATTTTCAAAAACTATTTCATTCATTGAAAGATTGAAATAATTTGGTTTGCGCTCCATAGTTAGGTTATGTAATTGAATACAAATTCAAGGCCAAAGGTAAAGCATATTTTAAATATGTATTGCCAAATATCCTTAATAAAAGACACTGTCGCTTGATTGAATATAGAACGTTAAGATTGCAGAAGTGTTACAATGCAAATTTTTAATTCTTAGCTTTCAAGATTTGCGAGTTGAATAAGTTTTTTGAGATCGGTAATAATTATTTTGCGACCATCTGTGGTAATGATATTATTTTCAATTAAAATTCTAAGTTGACGTGAAAGTGTTTCGATGATGGTGCCCGCAAAACTTGCGATATCGCTTTTTGAAAAAACAATAGACTTTTCGCTTTTACTTGTTGATTGAAATTTATAGGCTAGAATTAAAAGTGTCAGTGCAATCCTTTCATTCACAGGACGAAGTGTGAAATACGTCATCTTGTAATAGAATACACTTAATTCTTTCGAAAAAAGGTTCATGATATAAGCGTTTAAGTCCTTGCTGCTTTGCAGGGTTTGTAAAAAAATATCTTTATCAACTAACTCAACTTCACAGTCGGTAACTGCCGTGATGTATGCAAAACTGGGAGCCTTTGATATAAGTGAGCGGTACCCAAACATTTCATATTCTTTAATCATGTGAATAATCTGTTCCTGTCCGTCTGAATTTACAAACTGAAGTTTTGCAATGCCAGATTTTAATATATAGAGCCCACGTGGGAAGATGCCTTCGCGGTAAAGAATTTCATTTTTCTTAAAAGTTGTAACAGTGAGACGATCTCTAAGTTTGTTGCTTGTTGATGGAGAAATTGAATTCCATATTGAATCGTATGTAAAAATATATTTTTCAATCTCCTTCCCACTCTCTGTCATAATTCCGTCAAATTTAGTGCAAAGTTATAGAAACAAAATTGCTAAATTTGACTATAGTCAAAAAAACAAAAATATTCTTTACTAAAATTGCCTTACTTAAATTTTTAATGACATTACCAGCGAGGATTCATTTTATATAAAATTTTTAGTACATTTTTTACATAAGACTGTAATGAATCCTCCTGGTTTTATCAAATAGAACGACAAATATCAACCAATTAATATGAATAAAAATTACAAACTAAGTTTAAATCTCAGATGGCTGTTTTTAATGGTCTTACTGAGTGCTATGGGCGCTGTCTCTGCACAGATGTCTGGTACTTATACCATTGACAACACTGCGGCTACTGGCGCAGGTAACTTTGCCAATTGGCAGGATTTCAGAAACAGCATTGTCACCAATGGTGTTAATGGTGCTGTTGTAGTAAATGTGAAAACAGATATTACA
>CAJBKH010000317.1 GCA_903953615.1 uncultured Bacteroidota bacterium | reverse complement strand
GCAGGAATGTATTTTTTTCTAAATGCTGCATCGCGCGCTTGACCTAAATACACCACGTCTTTTGCCATGGCCAATTTAGGGTAGTAGTAAAACGGAAATAAAACAGCGATAACTTGTTCGATGAATTTTAACTTCCCAAAACTTTCCATCATGTCGATTACTAAGCTAAACCAGATAATGATATCGGCTGCTGGCAACAAAGCCCATAGCATCCAAGTTTTTGGTCGACCAGTTAATTGTATCCAAGGCCAATAACAAACAATTGGAAAGAACGCAAGCCATGCCATTTTAACATTGGCTTTCTTGAAAAGCAAATACAATCCAATGTGCGAAGCAAGGTACAAGGGCACATAAAAAATCAGAAAATACGTAAGGTTAGTTGGGTTCATTTTTATTAAAAAGGTCTATTTATATTTTAAAATCCAATAAAGTCGTTCATAGTAAAGACGCCATGCTTATTTTGCAGCCATTCTGCTGCTAATACAGCGCCTGTTGCAAAGCCTGTGCGACTGTGGGCTATGTGTTTAATTTCAATATCATCGATGGCCGAAGTATAGGTTACAGTATGGGTGCCTGGCACATCGTCTTTTCTTATCGCATTGATCATCAAATCGCTTTTAGATGTGGCCTCTGTTCCTAGTTGCCATGCATTTTTACGACTGAGTTCAGCCATTACGCCTTCGGCTAAAGTTATGGCAGTTCCACTTGGCGCATCTAACTTTTGGGTGTGGTGTATTTCTTCAATCTTCACATCGTATTCGGGTAAATTATCCATGACCCTTGCAATGATTTTATTGACATGAAAAAACAAATTAACACCGATGCTAAAATTGGTGGCAGTAATAATGGATTGGTTTTGCGTGTTTGCTCTTTTTGCTATTGCATCATAATGCTCGTACCAACCAGTTGTTCCAACAACTACTGGCACATTCACGTCAAAACATTTATTAATATTTGAAATGGCAATGTCTGGCTTAGAAAACTCGATGGCCACATCGGCCTTGGCCAAGTTTTGCCAATCGCTGCTATTGGCAGTCGACCCTAGCTTACAAACCACCTCATGCCCTCTGGCAATTGCAATTTGTTCAATCAACTTCCCCATTTTTCCGTAGCCTAGCAATGCAATCTTCACGCTTATTTAAATATTATGTTCCTTGCAAATGTACATTTTTTTGCAACATATGAAAATGAGTAAGACGAATGAATTCAATCTAGCGATGAATTATATACTTTAGTTTCAAAGAGTAAATTTGCAATAAAAGATACTAAAAAAAAGTAATTCAATTAGGATAGTTATGATTTCCAAATACAAGTTAACAAGCAGGCACTTCCAAATAAAATACATTTCCCATTCATCAAAACCTATTCACCTCTGCTTGAAATTGGTTACACCTAAATAGATTTAATGCTAAAGACAAGATTTATTTACTACATTGCTTACAATTAAAAATAAAAACTGACAAAACACAATTTTGGTCTGATTTTTGCTGCTTAATGAGAAGTTGCAAACCCCTCATTTTTTAGGATTTTAGTGAGTTTACAGTATATTTGCAGCCTTTTAACTTTCTCAAAAACCCTTAATTCCTGTATAATAGCGCAATAAATAAATGAGACAACTCAAGATATCCAAACAGTTTACCAATCGCGAAAACAAATCGCTTGACAAGTATTTAAATGAAATTTCTAAAGTGCAGATGATTGATGCGCAGGAGGAAGTTGAACTCGCCCGCAGAATCAGAGAAGGCGACCAAGCAGCATTGGAAAAACTAGTAAACGCCAATTTGCGTTTCGTTGTTTCAGTTAGTAAACAATACCAAAACCAAGGTTTAACCTTAGGTGACTTAATTAATGAAGGTAACTTAGGTTTGATCAAAGCTGCCAAAAGATTTGACGAAACCCGTGGTTTCAAATTCATCTCTTACGCTGTTTGGTGGATCCGTCAATCGATTTTACAAGCTTTGGCCGATCAATCGCGTATTGTGCGTTTGCCATTGAACAAAGTTGGTTCTATCGGTAGAATCAGTGCAGCAGCTGCTAAATTAGAACAAGAATTCGAACGTGAACCAACGGCCGAAGAAATTGCGACTGTTTTAGAAATTCCATTGATTGAAGTAGAAAACGCTATGAAATCTAGCGGTAGACACTTATCTATCGATGCGCCATTAACCGAAGGTGAAGACAATACTTTATTAGGTGTGTTAGACAATAACGATGAGCCTAATCCAGATATGCCTTTGATGAACGAGTCATTGCAAAAAGAGATTAACCGTGTGATTTCAACCCTAAGCGAAAAAGAACGCGATGTATTGCGTTTCTATTACGGTTTAGATGGCGGTCCTGCCCATACATTAGAAGATATTTCTGAAAAAGTAGGTTTAACCCGCGAACGTGTTCGTCAGATTAAAGAAAAAGCTTTGCGCAGATTGAGAAAATCATCGAAAAGCAAAATCTTAAAAACTTACTTAGGTTAAGCCTAAGCATCAATATTTAAAAAAAAGAGTACTGCAAGGTGCTCTTTTTTTTTTGTAACATATTTCTTAAATTTGTAATGAAAGATGGAAGTAAAAGAGCCAATCACCGATTATCAAACTTTGGATATCAATGGGTCTTACACCTATTGGGACTACATGCGTTGGCAATTTTCTGAAAGGTTGGAATTAATTAGAGGCAAAATTTTTCCTATGAGTCCTGGTCCCAATGTACGCCATCAAAGAGTACTTGGCAATCTACATTTAATCATTGGCCCGCTTTACAAACACAAAAAGTGCAATGTATTTATAGCTCCTTTTGATGTCCGTTTACCAATTCCATCTGCCAAAAAAGACACCACTGTTGTGCAGCCAGATTTATGTATCATTTGCAACCCAAAAAAAATCGATGAACAAGGTTGCGATGGCACTCCCGATTTAATAGTCGAAATTCTCTCACCAGGCAATTCCAAACACGATACCGCTACCAAATTTGATTTGTATGAAGAAAGTGGTGTACAGGAGTATTGGATGATAGACCCAGTTGATCGACTCATTTTAATATACAGCTTGGTTGAAGGTAAATTTATAGGACACAAACCCTTTACAATTGGCCAACAATTAATTAGTCCTTTGTTTGCAGAAATCAATTTTTCGGTAGATGAGCTGTTTGAAGATTTAGATTAAGGGCTTGTAAACAATCTGTTTAGCACATCTAAAAAAATCGTAAATCAGTCGTGATTTGATATTCAATTTTTACCTTCAATATTTCATTTAGAAACCTTATTTTTGCCTTTTATTCAAAAATAATGAGAGAGATTCAATTTCGCGAAGCCTTAAGAGAAGCCATGAATGAAGAAATGCGTAACAACGACCGCATTTTTCTAATCGGTGAAGAAGTAGCAGAATACAACGGTGCTTATAAAGTTAGTCAGGGTATGTTGGCCGAATTCGGTGCCAAAAGAGTGATCGACACCCCAATTGCAGAACTTGGTTTTGCAGGTATTGCAGTAGGTGCTGCCATGAATGGCCTAATTCCTATTGTTGAATTCATGACCTTCAACTTCTCGTTGGTTGCAATTGATCAAATCATCAACAGCGCTGCTAAAATGAACAGTATGACCGCTGGTCAGTACAAATGCCACATGGTGTTTAGAGGACCAACAGGTAGTGCCGGTCAATTAGGTGCTCAACACTCTCAGAATTTCGAAAACTGGTATGCCAATACCCCCGGTTTAAAGGTCGTAGTACCTTCGAATCCATATGAAGCAAAAGGTTTATTGAAAGCTTCTATCAGAGATGGCAACCCAATTATCTTTATGGAAAGCGAACAGATGTATGGCTTTAAAGGTGAAGTGCCCGAAGAAGAATATATTATTGAATTAGGCAAAGCCCATGTTGCAAAAGAAGGTACCGATGTAACCATCGTAACTTTTGGTAAAATGATGTTGCGCGTATACGATGCTGTTAAAGCTTTAGAAGAACAAGGCATCAATGCCGAGGTGATTGATTTGAGAACGGTTCGTCCGCTCGACCATGCTACCATTATCGAATCGATTAAGAAAACCAACCGCTTAGTGATTGTTGAAGAGGCTTGGCCTTTGGCTTCTATCTCGAGCGAGAT
Source organism: uncultured Bacteroidota bacterium (assembly GCA_903953615.1). GTDB lineage: Bacteria > Bacteroidota > Bacteroidia > NS11-12g > UBA955 > JABMMZ01. The sequence continues at coordinate 2,470 of CAJBKH010000317.1, read as the reverse complement.
TACTTACCAAGTGCAACGCCATGGTTTCGATTATTTAGATGCACCTATCAGAAGAGTAACTACCAGAGACGTTCCATTGCCTTATGCTCCAACGCTTGTTGATGCTTTCTTGCCAGATGTTGCTAAAATTGTTGAGGCAGTAAAAGGTGTAACTTACAGAGCCTAATTTAAAATAGTCAACCTTATTGACTATTTTTATAACCCTTTCCATTGATGAAATTTAAATATTTTTGGGTCTTATTTTTGCTTGCCTATTTACCAACTTTGCAGGCGCAAAAAATCAAAGGCGCCATGTATTGGAGTGTAACGCCCACACTTAGTAATAGCTTTACAACCTTTCAAAATTCTGTTTCATCGCAAGTAAAAGATTCGCTTAAAAAGCAAGACCGCTGGCGCAGTGCCATAGGTGCCAGTGCCATGTTTGGCTTAGAGTTAAGCCCAACCCGAAAGGTAATGATAGGCCTGCAGTTCAGCAATTATGGTTTTACACGCAAACGCGAAAACTATCAATTCTTGGATATCCTTCATCCCGAAATTGGTGTAATGGCCGACCTTTCTCAAACTGGCAACAACTACATCGATTTTAACTACCGCTACCAATACCTTACCATCCCAATTCTTTATTCTATGCAAATTAGCGGCAGGACCATGAAGGCTTCAACTATTCATTGGAATATTGGTGGTTCAGTTTCAGGTCTGGTTCACCATGACATACGCGCCGTATTACATGGTTTCTCGGCCCGAGGCGAAAAGGTATTTAAATTAAAAAACGAAGACGAAAATCCTGGTTTGTTCAATGCCAATTTCCATACGGGCTTTCGTTTAGAAAATTTAATTGATGGCAAACGCACTTATATTTTTGTGCAACCTAGTTTGAATATCCCCTTATTGAACGCCAACTACGGCAAAGAGAGACACCATTTGTACGCCTTGAGTTTTGAAGTTGGCTTTATTTTCAAACCAGAAAAAAAAGAGTCAAACCAATGAGGGTTGTAATACAACGTGTTTTAAAAGCCAGTGTAAGCATTGATGCATCAATACACAGCAGCATGGGTGCTGGCCTCATGATCTTACTCGGCATACACGAAACCGATACTGAAAAAGAAGCCGACTATCTCTGTAAAAAAATAAAAGACTTACGCATTTTTAATGATACAGAAGGTAAAATGAATTTGAGTCAGGCCGATGTCAATGCAGAACTAATGGTAGTAAGTCAGTTTACCCTTTATGCAGATACTGTGAAAGGCAATCGCCCTTCATATATACAAGCGGCACGACCAGAAAAAGCCATCCCAATTTACGAATATTTTATAGCACAATTAGGGACCCTTAGTGGCAAGCCTATTGCCACAGGTGTATTCGGAGCCGACATGCAAATAGAGTTGGTAAACGATGGACCTGTTACCATCGTGATGGACAACTTAGGTGCTGCTAAATAACCCATTGTTAATCCCCTAAAATAGGACCTGTATTTTATTTAATTATTGATTTAATTTTATTTTCATATTTTCGCATAACCATTAAGATAGAATATTATGTTTTTTGATTTTGAAAAACCCATACAAGAATTGATTGATCAGCTTGAAAAAGCGAATGAAACCCATGCCAAAGGGAAGATAAACATGACCGACACCATAGACTCTTTGACTATAAAAATTGAAGAGACTAAGAAACAAATTTATAGCCATTTGACAGGTTGGCAAAAGGTTCAAATTTCACGCCATCCCGACCGTCCGTATACTTTGGATTATATCAATGCCTTGTGTACAGATTTTGTTGAAATTCACGGCGACCGCAATGTAAAAGATGACAAAGCCATGATTGGTGGTTTTGGTAGTATCGATGGACAATCTTATTTGTTTATCGGTCAGCAAAAAGGCAGAAACACCAAAGAGCGCCAATACAGAAATTTCGGTATGCCGAATCCCGAAGGTTATAGAAAAGCTTTGCGTTTAATGAAATTGGCCGAGAAGTTTAACCGTCCGATTATTACTTTGATTGATACGCCTGGTGCTTCGCCTGGATTAGAGGCCGAAGAAAGAGGACAAGGAGAAGCCATAGCCCGCAATTTATTAGAAATGTCGGTATTAAAAGTGCCTATTATTTGCATCGTAATTGGCGAAGGTGCCAGTGGTGGTGCTTTAGGCATTGGTGTTGGCGACCGTGTATTAATGATGCAGAACACTTGGTATTCGGTAATATCACCAGAGAGTTGTTCATCAATTTTGTGGCGCACTTGGGACATGAAAGAGAAAGCAGCAGATGCACTTAAACTAACTGCTAACGACATGTTGAAGAACGGCTTAATTGATGGCATTATTGAAGAGCCATTGGGCGGTGCACACACCAATATTCCTCAAATGGTAGAGACCCTTAGAAAAGAAATTAAAAAGCAATACAAAGCTTTAAAAGATAAAGATACCGATACCTTAATTAACGAAAGAATTGAAAAATTCAGCGCGATGGGTGT
>CAJBKH010000316.1 GCA_903953615.1 uncultured Bacteroidota bacterium | reverse complement strand
GGTCTTCGAGAATATAGATTTGACTATTAAATTTGGCATCTCTGCAATTTTCTAAATAACGCGCGTTTACACGTGTACCGCGCACTGGCAGGCTCATATCATACACCAAATAGCGCGAATCTGTTTTGAAGTAATCGCTGCTTGAACTTTTTTCTTTGTTCTTTTCTAAGTCGACTTTTACATCATTGATTTTAAAGCTAAAATTTTTTGCATTGGTCATTGAGTTATAATAAACCACAAATGGTTCACTCACAAAATCTTTTAGCGTGGTGTATTCGTATTCATATTTTGTAGACGTAAATATTTCGCCATCTGGAATAGGGAATTCTGTTAAGTCATCATCTGTCTCGGTGTTATTATTGAGTAATTGTTCAAGTTCTTTACTTCCAAGGCGACCGATTTTCTTTTTCATTTCAGCTTCCTTCTTGCTTGTTTCTTGGTCCTTTTTGGTTTTAGATTTTTTTGCTTTATCTGCCAACTTAGAAAAGGCCGCAGAATCATAATCATCGTTCTGTTCAAATCGCATAGTGATTTTTATTTCATCATTGAAAATGGATTCATCAGGATATTCTTCAGCTAATTTTCCTGCTTCTTTTATGGAATAGGCTGTTGATTTTACCTCATCCTCGCCATAATAAACAAAGCGTCCTTCATAAATGTAGGGGATGTGAATTTTAGGACTAGAACAGGCAGCAAGCTCTAAGACTAGGGCTGCTTGAAAAATTCTTTTTAACATAAAAATGGAAATTTTTAAAAATTAGGGCTAATGGTATATTTACTGTAAAAGTCGAAAATTTCTGAAGCCGCTTGTTCGGCTGTATCAACTATTTTAAACAAGAACATATCCTCTGGTGAAATGTATTGATCGTCTTCTAACATTACTTTTTTAATCCAATCGATTAAACCTGTCCAATACGAAGTACCAACGAGTATGATTGGAAACTTGGCTTGTTTATTAGTTTGCACTAAAGTAAGGGCTTCGAATAATTCATCGAGGGTACCCAAACCACCTGGTAAAACAATAAAACCTTGTGCAAACTTCATGAACATTACTTTGCGCACAAAGAAGTAATCGAAGTTGACTAATTTATCATAATCGATATAGGGGTTAGGATGTTGTTCGAAAGGCAATTTTATATTTAAACCAACCGATTTACCCTTGGCATCTTTAGCACCTTTATTGGCTGCCTCCATAATACCTGGACCACCACCTGTGATAACACCATAACCTGCTTCACTCAACTTAAAGGCAATATCACTTGCCATTTGATATGCAGGGTGTTCGGGTTTGGTGCGTGCACTTCCAAAAATACTTACACATGGACCAATGCGGGCCATGCTTTCCAAACCATTTACAAATTCGGCCATTACTTTAAAAACCATCCAAGAATTGGTACTTTGGATTTCAGGCCATTTTTTGTTGGCGAATGCCTTTTTTATTTTTTCTTCGTCAGAGAGTGAGTTCATTATCTTTATTCTTCAATAATAATAAAAATATAAAGGTTAACAAACCATTCACTAAAATTATTTCATTTCCAAAATCATAGCCACCCAACAGTGTTTTATCATAAATATTTAAAAAATAGCAGAGTATAGGAGATATTAGACAGATTATAGGAATCCATTTGTCATTGAATTTTAATTTGGTAAACAAGCCTGCCGCGAACAAACCAATGAGTGGACCATAGGTTAATGAAGCCATGGCTAAAATTAATTTAATAGTAGCGCGACTTTCGATGGCATATCGCAACACGAGAATAACCAACAATAGCACTACTGCAAAACCAATATGCACGGCATGGCGAATGTTTTTTTGTTTCGCGTCGGAAGCTGCATTGCCATCGCCAAACCTTAAAAAATCGATGCAGAACGAGGTGGTTAAAGTTGCTAAAACAGAATCGGCACTACTAAAGGTAGCAGCTGTTAAACCTATGATAAATGCCAAAGCTGTAAGGGCTCCGAAATGACCTAAAGCTAAGGATGGGAAAACACTATCGGTGATAATTTTACCTGAAGCATCGGTTGCAAGTACAATTGCTTTTGTGTCGGCATATTGATAAAGCAAGGCCCCTAAGGCAACAAACAGGGTACTTATAATTAGCATGACAAAGCTAAACCAAAGCATATTTTTTTGGGCCTCTTTTAATGATTTCAAACTTAAATTCTTTTGCATCATGTTTTGGTCGAGACCAGTCATAGCGACTGTAAATAGCGCTCCTGCAACAATGTCTTTCACCCAAAAATTACCTTTTAACCAATCGGTTTCAAATACTTTACTGTATTTACTGTGGGCCATGTTTTCATATACTTCGCTTACATTAAAATCGAGTTGCGTTGCAATGGCTATAATTGACAAGACAACCCCTAAAATTAGAAATAAAGATTGAAAGGCATCGGTATATACCAAGGTTTTGATACCTCCTTTATAGGTATACAAAAGCATGAGACCAATGAAAATTGAAGCCGTTAAAGCAAAGGGAATATGGTATTGTTCGAAAATAAAAAGCTGCATTACACCAATGGCTAGCATCAAACGTCCACCTGCTCCTAGCAATCGTGAAATAAGGAAAAAGAAAGCGCCAGTTTTTTGAGCATTCTTGCCGAAGCGTTGTTGTAGGTAAGTGTAAATTGAAATTAAGTTTAATCGGTAATACAAGGGCAGTAATAAATAGATAATTATAAAATAACCAATGAAATAACCAAAAACTACTTGCAGGTAGGTAAGCGATTGGTTGAGCACGGCACCTGGCACCGAGATATATGTTACACCACTTAAAGAATCGCTTAACATACCAAAGGCCACAAGGTACCAAGGCGATTGCTTGTTCCCGATAAAATAGGTATTGCTATTGGCATGCTTGGCCGTGATTCTGCTAATAACGATAAGCGCTAAGAAATATAAAACGATGACTGTAAAAAATAAAATAGGTGACATATTGGTTTTCAAATAAACTTAAATTTAGGCAGAATGCCATTAAATAATACGCACATTATTTATTTATATATATTTGTTTAGACATTGCTTTTTCAGTTGTTTGAAATATCTATTTTTAATACTGCTTTTCATTAGTTTTAAGGTTTGTGCAAACGACACTTTAAAAATCCTTTTTGTATACGGCTCAAAACCCATTGCAAAAGAAGAACTTAAAATATTTGGAGGCATAAATGGTGGACATGTGAGTTTAAAGTACAAGGAAGCATTTGCTAGCTTTGTTCATAAGGGTTCATTGCATTTGTTTCCTCGCAAAAAAATACACGCTGATTACATTGTAGAAAAAGACAGAAACTTTAGAGAAGATACTTCTATTAGCCGTTATGTGATTGTAGATATTCCGATTAACGACACCCAAGCCAAGGCGCTTGATTCTGTCATTTCGCAAAGACTCAAACACCCTGGTTATGATTATGCCTTTTTAGGTTTTAGATGTGCTTCATCTGCTTATGAGGTGCTTGCTTCTGCGGGTATTTTTAAACGCTATTCGAAAACAAAAATAAAACTCAAATTCTTCTACCCAAAGCGATTGCGCAAACATGTCTTAAAACAGGCCAATCAGCACCATTGGCATATGCATTGGCGACCGGGCAAGGCGACACGCAAATGGGAAAAGGACTAAGTATCTATACTTATTTAGCCACAGATTAAATGCAAGGCTATTTGTCAGATTGAATTCAATTCAAAAATAATTTTTAGCTCCATTTTATTCCACTCTTTTTATTATGCAAACATCATCTACACCAATCACTATTTGCTAATTTGTTTAAATATACTAGGAAATTAATATTAAAATAATCAAAAAGCATTTACGTTTATACTTGAAATGGTATGAAGGGTATGCTTAAAAAAATTTTATCTATTGCATTCGTCTGTTGTAGCACTTTGCATGCACAAGACAGCATTAAACTTTTGTTTACGTATGGCTCAAAGCCCATTTTGGATAGCGAAGCGAGTTGGTTTGGCGGCTTGCATGGCGGACATGTGAGCATAAGCTATAATAGCGCATATGCGAGTTTTGTGCCCGCTGGCGGTGTACATGTATTTGCAAAGAAACGGCATAAGCAATCGGCATTTATTATAGAGAAGGACGAAAATTTCGCCTATGACACCACGAATGCGCGCTATCTTATCCTCACCATTCCTGTTAGTAAAAGCCAAGCGCACAAAGTGGACTCTTTATTGCAACAACGTTTATTCGATGTGCCTTATGACTATGCCTTTTTTGGCATGCGTTGCGCTTCGGCTGCCTATGAGGTATTATCGAATGCTGGCATCTATCCTAGATACAGTATTAGAAAAATGTCGTGCAAATACTTTTATCCCAAGCTACTAAGAAAACAATTATTAAAAGAGGCCCATGCCAAAGGTTGGCATTACTATTACAGATCTGGCCGAAAAAGTAGAAAATGGGAAAAGGATTAATAAAAAAAAGTGCCCCGAATTTCGGAGCACTTTCAATATAATTTAAAAAGCAATTATTTCAATTTAAATGCTTTTTTTACTTTGTCTACGTAATCTAATTTCTCCCAAGTAAACAATTCAACTTTTACTTTCTTTTCTTTACCATCTGGGGTGAAGAATGATTTAGTAACAGTTTCATTTTTTCTACCCATGTGACCGTAAGCAGCTGTTTCGCTGTAAATAGGGTTTCTTAATTTTAAACGTTGCTCAATGAAGTAAGGACGCATATCGAAAATACTTTCTACCAATTTGCCAATTTCGCCATCACTCATTTTTACTTTAGAAGTTCCATAAGTGTTTACATTAATACTGGTTGGTTGCGCTACACCAATGGCATAACTCACTTGCACCAATACTTCTTTACACAAACCTGCAGCCACTAAATTCTTAGCGATGTGACGGGTTGCGTAAGCCGCACTTCTATCAACTTTACTTGGATCTTTACCACTGAATGCTCCACCACCGTGGGCACCTTTACCACCGTAGGTATCAACAATGATTTTTCTACCTGTTAAACCTGTATCGCCGTGCGGACCGCCAATCACAAATTTACCAGTTGGGTTGATATGGTATTTAATTTTGCTATTGAATAAGCTTTTGTATTGTGGGTATTTGGTTTTAATTCTTGGAATTAAAATATCGACAATGTCTTTTTTAATTTTAGCTAACATTTTAGCTTCTGTATCAAAATCATCGTGTTGCGTTGAAACCACAATGGCATCGATTCTGATAGGCTCATTTTTATCGCTGTATTCTAAAGTTACTTGACTTTTAGCATCGGGTCTCAAATATTTGATGGCTTTGTTTTCTCTTCTCAAAGCAGCCAATTCGATAAGGATGGCATGTGCTAAATCTAAAGCCAATGGCATGTAATTATCGGTTTCGTTGGTGGCATAACCAAACATCATACCTTGGTCGCCAGCACCTTGTTCTTCTTTTTTCTTTTTGTCTACACCTTGGTTGATATCGGCACTTTGCTCGTGTATTGCAGACAATACACCACAAGAGTTGGCTTCGAACATGTATTCACTTTTGGTGTAACCAATTCTCTTGATAACATCTCTAGCGATTGTTTGCACATCGAGGTAAGCTTTTGATTTTACTTCGCCAGCCAATATCACTTGACCAGTGGTAACTAACGTTTCGCAAGCTACTTTACTTTGTGGATCGAAGGCCAAGAAATTATCGATCAGCGCATCGCTGATTTGGTCGGCAACTTTATCTGGGTGACCTTCAGAAACAGATTCAGATGTAAATAAATAAGGCATTGTATTTTTAAAATTTGTGCAAAAGTAAGTTTTAAAATTGTGTTCGCCAATAGTTTGATTTTTTTGTTAATATTAGCATCTCAATAGCACATCAACAAGGGCAATAGATGAAAGAAAGCCTATTGAAAAAACCATTTGGTAATGGACAGGTGAATTAATTTTGTTAAAAAGTTAATATTGATTATTAAAGATATTGATTATTTTTGATAAAAAGTTCTGTCTTATGAACAACCTTTTAATAATTATCTAGTCTAATAAAAATCAATCAGTCTTATGGAAAGAAGATCATTTATAACACAAACACTTACAGGCAAAACACCGGTTAAAGACCCTGTTTTAGATATCCAGAACCAAAAACTACCTGACAACCTCGACCTAGGTGTAGCATCAATTACTCCTTATACAGGCAGTTGGGGAAAAGCCGAAGCAAGGCATTTATTGAGAAGGGCATTATTTGGATTTACCAAAGCAGATGTTGATTTTTTTGCAGCCATGACGATGGGTGATGCTGTGGATTATATCATGAATACACCAGTAAATCCTCCCCTACCACCTTTGAATGGTTATAATACCGCTACACTCTTAGATCCTAATATTGCTGCCGGCAGCACATGGGTAAACGGACCAGACGACAATAATTTTACAGGTAAAAGGCGAAATTCATTGTATGCTTGGTGGATGCAACAAATTTTAAATCCTGATAGAAATATTAGAGAAAAAATGACCATGTTTTGGCACAATCATTTTGCTACTGAGGTAGAAACGGTAGGGAGCCCAATAATTGCTTACAACCATCATAAATTATTGCGTGAAAATTGTTTAGGCAATTTCAAAACTTTTGTGAAAAGTGTAACCATTGATCCAGCCATGCTGGTGTATTTGAATGGCAATGTGAATACAAAAACAGCGCCCGACGAGAACCATGCGCGTGAATTGATGGAATTATTTACCTTGGGTAAGGGCGCAGACAGCCAATATACAGAAGATGATGTAAAAAATGCTGCTAGAGTTTTGACAGGCTGGCGGATTAACAATAGTACATATACCGCATTTTTTAATAGCAACAACCACGAAACTTCTAACAAAACCTTTTCCGCCTTTTTTAACAATACGACTATTACTGGCCAAACCGGCGCTAATGGTGCTTTTGAAACAGATGATTTATTAAACATGATTTTCTCAAAAAGCGATGTGGTAGCAAGATATATTGTGCGAAGACTTTACCGTTACTTTGTATATTATGTAATTGATTCAAACATTGAAAACAATGTGATAATTCCCTTGGCAAATGATTTCAAAACCAACTGGGAAATTAAGCCAATTGTAACAGCATTGCTTAAGAGCCAGCATTTTTTTGACAGCAACAATGTAGGTTGTAACATTAAAAACCCTATAGATGTTATTGCCACCTGTTCAAAAAATTTCATGATTGTTTACCCGTCTTCACCTGTAGAAGATCAATACCAGGCTTGGTACTCCATGTTTACTTTTGGTGCATTTGCTGGCATGACCATAGGCAATCCACCAAGTGTCTCCGGTTGGCCTGCCTATTACCAATCTCCTCAGTTTACTGAGTCATGGCTAAATTCAGACACGTTGCCAAAAAGGATTTCAATTACAGTAGCATTAATGGCTGTAGGTTATCAATACAAGGCTGGCAAAAAATTACAAGCCGATGTGATTGCGTTTGCCAAACAGTTTGCAAATCCTGAGGATCCGACAAAATTAATTCAAGACACCATTGATTTATTATTGCCTCTTGATTTATCTTCCACCTCAAAAACCACTTTAAAACAAAGTACTTTGTTATTTGGTCAAAGTTCCGATTACTATTGGACCACTGCCTGGAATGATTATATCGCATCGCCCAATGATGCTACTAAAAAAGGAACGGTTACCACAGGCCTTCAGTTAATGTTAAAATATCTTTTAGATTTAGCTGAAAACCAATTATCATAATTTTATTCAAAGACTATATTCCAAATACACATACAAAATGAAAAGGAAAGAATTTTTAAAGAAAGCGTTACCAGCTACAATGGTGCCATTTTTTATCAATGGTATCAGTATAAAATCCATGGCCTCAACTCCAATGCTAGAAGCCATCAAAAGGGCCTCATTAAAAAACGGAAGGGTCTTTGTTTTAATTCAACTCAATGGCGGTAACGATGGTTTGAACACTATTATCCCAGTGGATCAATATTCAAATCTGAGTGCTGCACGAAGCAATATTTTAATACAACAAAGCAAAGTATTAGCACTTAATGGCAACAATGCAACAGGCATGCACCCAGTAATGACAGGCTTGCGCAGCATGTACGATAGCGGCAAAGTAAGCATTGTACAGAGCGTAGGTTATCCAAATCCTAACTTCTCGCATTTTAGAGCAACCGACATTTGGCACAGTGCTAGCGATAGTAATCAATATATTGGCAGCGGTTGGGCTGGTAGATATTTAGAAGATGTTTACACTGGTTTTCCAACTGGCTATCCGAACACCAACGACCCCGACCCACTGGCAATCTCAATTGGTTATGCGGTATCAACCGCCTTAATGGGACCAACAGTTAGTACAGGTGTTGCTATTAGCAATCCGACATCGTTTTACCAATTGGTAAATGGCACTGTTGACCCCGCACCGAATACCCCTGCTGGTCATGAACTAACATATGTGCGCTTGGTTTTACAACAAACACAAGCCTACAATGACACTGTAAAAACAGCTGCACAAGCCGTAACCAATAAAGCTACCTACCCTGCGAATAATAGTTTAGGTGATCAATTGAAAATTGTTGCCAACTTAATTGCCGGTGGATTACAAACACCAATCTATACTGTAAGCATTGGCGGATTCGATACACACTCTTCACAAGTTACTTCATCGGGCAGCACCGAAACAGGCAACCATGCCGATTTATGGAAAAAAGTATCAGATGCTATTGCCACTTTCCAATCGGATTGCGACCAATTGGGCATAGCCGATAGAGTTGCTGGCATGACTTATAGTGAATTTGGTAGAAGGATAAAAAGCAATGCGAGTCTAGGTACCGACCATGGCGCGGCAGCACCAGTCATTGTATTTGGCAAGAATGTCAATCCAGGCATAATTGGTTCTAACCCTACCATCCCATCTTCAGTAACCGTCAATGACAATGTGCCTATGCAATACGATTTCAGACAAGTTTACGCATCGGTATTAGAAGATTGGTTCCAAGCTAGCGTTAGTAAAACAGATTCAGATTTATTGTTTAAGCATTTCGACACCTTGGCCATTTTCAAATCGACTTTAGATGTTAAAAAAGTGCGCAGTGGCAGCAGTGTTACATTAATGCAAAACTACCCGAACCCTTTTAAAGACTTTACGAACATTGAGTTTGTGAGTCCAGGCGGACAGGTTGAATTGCGCTTATTTGATAGTCAAGGTCGCTTACTTAAAACTTTGGTAGACGGCCTTGTTCCTAAAGGCAGTTACACTGAAGTATTAGATGGCACCAATTTACCGGCAGGCAATTATTATTACCAATTGGTTACTGCCAATGGACAAGTCGGTAGACATCTGGTAAAACTCTAATCCGCTTTTTAATCTTCAAAGACTGAATCAAAATTCAGGTCGTTCATACATTTAAAATGCCCTTTGGGGCATTTTTTATACCCTATTTTACTGCAAGGACGACAGCTTAAATCTTCCACTTGAAGAATAGTAGATTTTGGATTTTCAGGAATTGGGTCATAAACACTGTTCAATCCATTTTCTGTGTAATAAGGTGTCATACCAAACCCTGGAATGGTATTGCCCCAAATGGAGATGATGGATTTGTTCAAAGCCGCAGCAATGTGCATCATACCCGTATCGTGAGTAATAACCTCTACAGCACCTCGCATTAACAATGCACTTTGTTGAATGCTCAATTGACCACAAAGATTAATGGCATGTTTACATTCTGCGTGTATGTCTTCCCCTGCGCTTATATCTTCCTTCCCTCCTATTAAAAAAACAATTGCATCTATTTTCATGAGCAATTCTATCTGTTTGTTCAATGGCATCTTTTTCGTGGCATGTTGTCCGCCAATGGCGTAAACAAAATAATTATCAGGTAGCTTTATCCCTTCTAAGTTTGTATCAGAATCTATAAAAAAATCAAGGCCTCTACTATCATTCAAAACCCCCAATTTCTCAACTGTTTCTAGGTATCTATCGACTATGTGTGTATAGGGCAATATATCAATTTTAAAAAAGGTCATTAACCATTTTTCCAAATTTATTTTATCGAAGGCATGGCGTTTTACACCAAGTTTCAATTTAATTAACAAGGTTCTTAAATTGTGGTGCAGATCGATGATTAAATCAAATTTTTCCGTTTTTAAAGCCTGTATAAATTCAGTTTGATTGTCACCAAGTCCATGAATTTTATCAATGTAAGGATTGTTTTTCAACAAGCCAACAAAGCCTGCTTTAGTGGCATAGTGCAGTTCGATATTCGGCACTTGTTTTTTCAAACAACGCACCACTGGCGTGGTTAACACAATATCGCCAATGCTACTAAAACGAAGGATTAAAACTTTCATGGCATACTTATTTTTCGTTTGCGCTCTATGTATTGCAAGAGCTCATCTAGCCCAAGGGCATTAAGGCATTGCGTTGGTTTGAGATAGCCTTTGCGTGCAACATTGACACCATATTGCATATCGCTTAAACCTTCTTTTTGGTGGGCATCTGGATTGATACTGATATAGGCCCCTTTGTTTAAAGCATAATCTATCCAACGCCAATCTAAATCGAGGCGATAGGGATGGGCATTTAATTCGATGGCTACATGGTTGTCTACACAAGCATCTATAATGTATGCGTGATCGATTGGGTAACCAGGACGCATGAGTAACAACCTACCTGTTGGATGGCCTAAAATGGTGGTGTATGGATTTTCGATGGCGCGTTTCAAACGCAAATGCGCCTTCTCCATATCCATTGTTAGGTTGCTGTGTACACTCGCAACCACTATGTCAAATAGCATTAAAATATCATCGGTATAATCTAAACTACCATCGCCTAAAATATCACTTTCGATACCACTTAATATTTTGAAAGGTGCCATTTTTTTGTTGAGCACTTCTATCTCTCGCATTTGTTCGAGCACGCGTTCTGGTTTTAAGCCATTGGCGTAGTTAGCTGTTTGTGAGTGGTCGCAGATACCAAAATACTGCAACCCCATACTGCGCGCTTGCTTGGCCATTTCCTCTAAAGAATGAAGTCCATCGCTATAGGTAGAGTGATTATGCATCACCCCTTTTAAATCAGTATAAGTAATGAGTTGATCTTGCTCATTCAAATGTGCTAGCTCATTTAAACCTTCGCGCAATTCAGGCAGAATATAAGGCAGATTTAAGGCGTGGTACACTTTTATTTCATCATCAAAAGATTCGGAAATTGTATCAAATTTTATTAAATCGAGGTGTGCTTGGGTACTTGTAAATTTAACTAAAGCGTTGCCCCAATTGTGATCAGAAGTATTGAAGACCCTTACATTTACGGCCTCTGCATATTGGAACAAATGGTAATCATCTAGCACGTCAATTAACTCGAATTGGTGTTCAGATAATTCATCGGCTAACAATTGTAAATCGTTGCAGATGACCAAAAAATCTAAATGCTCAACCACATCGTTTAAGCGCCTATAATCACCGGTTACTTCGTATTGAGAGATGTGTTCAGAGGCTTCGAATACATCATTTATTATTTCGACAACAGGTTTTAACTTGGCCCAATGAAACTTACCTTCTTGGTTGAATTTAAATTCAATATCACTGATAATTTGGGCTTGGGTTTTAAAACCAAAACCTTTTACTTCAACTAAACGGTTTTCGCGACAGGCATCTAACAAATCGGGAATTGAGGTAATGCCTACTTCTTTCCAAAGCACTTCTACTTTTTTAGGACCAAGTCCTTTTACCTTCAATATATCGATGACACCTTTTGGTGTTGCTTCCAACAAATCATTTAAATCTTCGAACGAACCAGTTTGAATAATTTCGAATACTTTAGGTGCAAGCCCTTTACCGATTTGCTGAACCTTTGAAAGTTCATCTTCTGATAGGCTGGCAAGTGGTTCACCAATTTTCTTAATATTGTATGCAGCACCTGCTGTAGCCCTTACTTTAAAAGGATTACCCCCATGCAATTCATAGAGTTTTGCATAGGTTGAAAGTATATTTGAAATATCATGGTTATCCAACATATCTGTTTACAAACATAAGTCGAAAATTATTAAAATCGGTGACCCAATCTTGCTAAATAAGTTAGCAAAAGACAATAATTATTCACAATTAAATACGGTGATGGATGATAAATAAAAGGAAACAATATATTTGCATGAAGCGGGCAATGATAGGTTTAAAACGCGCCTATGATGAATGCTTGATTTATTTAAAACGAAACTAAGAACATGTCTCCTGAACTACCCTATCAGATGGCACTTACCATGGTGCAAGGTGTTGGCAACCTAGTTGCTAAAAATTTAATCAGTTATTGCGGGGGTGCCGAAGCCGTGTTTAAAGAAAAGAAAAACTTTCTTAAAAAGATTCCAAACATTGGTGAATACACGGCGAGTAATATTTCGAGATTCAATGGATTTGATGAGATACACAAAGAAATAAAACGCATTGAAAAACACAAGGTTCAAACCTTATTTTACCTTGACAAAAATTACCCTTACCGTTTAAAAAACCATGAAGACAGTCCGATACTTTTATACTATCGCGGCACTGCCAATTTAAACCACGACCGTATCATTTCGATTGTGGGCACACGCAAAGCCACAGTTTACGGCAAACAATTTACAGAACAATTGTGTGAGGCTTTGAAACCACACGATGTCTTAATTTGCAGTGGATTGGCTGCTGGCACCGATACCAATGCGCACAAATACAGTTTAAAAAACGGTCTACCTACCGTTGGTGTTTTAGGGCATGGCTTACAAACCATTTTTCCGAGCGACAACCGCAAATTGGCCATTGATATGTTAGCACATGGAGGCTTGTTGACAGAATACAGGTTCAGTGCACCAGGGGTAAAAGAAAATTTTCCGCAACGCAATCGCATTGTTGCTGGTATGTGCGATGCCTTGGTGGTGGTTGAAAGTGGCGAAAAGGGTGGTAGTTTGATAACTGCAGAAATTGCCAATGGCTATAACAAAGATGTGTATGCATTGCCAGGTAAAATAACCGATACATGGAGTCAAGGTTGCAACTACTTAATCCATCAAAACAAGGCGGCCATCATTGGAAGTGTTGAAGATTTGATAAAGACTTTAGGGTTCGAAAAAACTCAGAAGCCAAGGGCCGCGCAATTATCGCTTTTGCAACAGCTCAGCGAAAACGAACTAAAAGTGGTGAACTATTTAAGAGGGGGCGAAAAAGGCATTGATGATTTGCGTTATGAAACCCAAATCAATGTGAGTCAACTGGCGCTTATCTTGCTCGACCTTGAATTCAATGGCATTATCAACAGCTTGCCTGGCAAAAAGTATGCAATGAAATAACCCTTCGACAAGCTCAGGTTGACAAAGTAGTTGGCGACAATAAATAACATACTAATCGGTATGTTTTTTTCTAACCTTTCTTTTTCAAGATACCATCGATCCCACTTTTAATTTTATCTTTTGCTTTTTGTTCGGCATCGGCTTTGGCTTTATCAGCTTCGGCTTTTATTTTTTCTTCGAGTTTGCGTTTTTCTTCAGCGGCTTTTTGTTCCAATTCTTGTTTCTTAGCATTGGCTGCATCGACGGCTTGTTGCTTCACACGGTTCAAAGAATCGATGGCCTTTTGTTTAGCCGCTTCGGCTTGGCGTTTGCCTTCAGCAATGGCAGCTTGCTTTTTAGCTTCCGCTTGATCTTGCAATTGGTTTTTAAGGTTATCAACCAAATTCTTTTTCGCATCATGCAAGCTCACTTTCACATCTGGCTTAGTAAAGAAACCACTCACAATCACATCAACATCTACCATGTCGCTCAAGGTTAAATTTACACCTTTCGCTTTGGCCTGATCGGTTAGACTATTTAAAGCCGTATTGGCAGGACCAAAATCTTTTCGAGGAATCGAAAGTTTAGCAACGTATTGCATGCTCTGATCGAGTGCCGAGTAGCCAGTAATCCTTGCTTTAGCACCTTCCCATAATGGCAAAATCATCGAGTCCATGTTTACTTTTCCATTTAAAATATTGAGTTTGAAATTGAGATTTTTCAAACTAAGATTTTTGAATTTATCGATTTTTAACTTTTCGGCTAGGATGCTCAATACTGGCAAATTCTTAACAGCAGCTTCGGCTATGCCCATTTGAATGGTACCAGAGACGGTAGGATAATTGACACTCAAATCTTGGTTAAAATTATTGCTTAATTTAATATTGGCATTAAACAAACCTTGGGTGTATTGCGCAATTGGCATTAATTTTTTCACCATGTCAAACGAATTAAATGTTTGCACTATATCGAGTGATTGAATACCAAAATCAACATTACTAAAAGGGAACTTAGGGGTGTGGGCATCATAGGCCCCATTAAGGGTCATGCTACCACCCAGCATTTTAACACCCACTTGTTGGAAGATCATTTTTTTATCTTTTAAAATAATACTACCACCTAAGTCGGTCATGTTTAAATTATCATAAATCAATTGGTTGATTTTAGAATTCAAAGTAAAATCAATATTGGCTGGCACATCGAAGGCTTGAAGTGGAATACTATCGGCGGCAGTAGGTTCTTTTTTAACTGGCTCATTGGTCAAGAATTCATTCGCATTAAAATAATTTGAATTAAAATTAAAAATGCCTTTTAACAATTCATCTTTCAGCATGTATCCAAATAGATTGTCTATTTTGCCATTCAAATCAAAATCACTCATGCCCACTTGTCCTTTGAGTGATTTCAGTTCAACAGTTGCAGGATTGAAAGACAATTCAGAATTTAATGTTGTACCTTGTTTCAAGTTAACAGGATCTTTATAATGAAAATTCTCTGCAACCAAAGTTCCTGAAGCATCGAACTTTTCTAAATCTTGTTTTTGGATACTGCTTACATGGCCTTTGAATTTCACATCGCTTTTAATAAGCCCTGTAATTTCGGTGCTACTTTCGAGTGGTATAAAATTTCTAAACTCCGCTAAATTAACATTGCCTTTAAGTTGACCGTCGACATAAGGATCTGTCATTGGTGTTTTAACCAATAGCTTTGCAAATACAGGCTCACCTGCAATGTTGGCATCGAATCGACTTAAATTCACAACGGTGTTGTTCATGATGCCTGATGGATTATCGATGGCTAAATTCACAAAAACACTTTGCAATGACTTTGGCAAATCGGGATATTGAAAATACCCATTGTCGACATCGAGTTTCAAGCCAAATCCAGGCATTAAATCGTCGGTCATTTTACCTTTAAAATAGCCACTGAATGCCAACTTGCCTGAGGCTTTTGCCTTGTCAAAACTTTTGGCATACACACCAGGAATGAGGGACATGATGGTTTTAAAATCGGCTGTTTTGCTTTTGAAATTGATGTCAAAATCCATGTCATTTTCGTTCATGTCGACAAAACCAGCTCCACCAATATTGAGTTGATTTAAAAGAATATCATTGTCGCTAAACGTAAACTTCATGTTTTTCATATCCATGTCCATGTTTACTTTGAGGGTACTTGCCACTTTGTATAAATAGTTGACACCGCCATAACCCAATGTTAATTCTTCGGCTGTGGTATTGGTTTGCAGCAAGAAATTATCGGCTGTAAAGTCGCCACTTAAATCGTGGTTAAAATGTTTGAGTTCGGTATTAAAGGTTAAACTTTTATCATCATAACTTAAATAACCATCTTCGATTTCTAATTTTTTAAGCGCCAAATTAAATTTCGAAGGTGTTGTATCTTGCAATGCTTGGGTGGTATCCACTTTGGCTATGTCCCAATTGGCCTTGCCGTTTTCGAGTACTATTAAGTTGATGTATGGCTTAGTAAGACTGATACTTTTCACATCAATTTTATCACCATTGATGACACTCATTAAATCCAAACTGGCTTTAAAAGATGGCAGATAGACAAGGGTATCGCCACTAAAAGTATCTTTTCCGACGATTGACAATTGTTCAATGCCTATGCTTAATTTCGGAAAGCTGCGAATAAGACTGATGCTGATATCATCATTAAAATTTAAATTGGCATTTAAGTTTTTATTGGCCTCCTCTTTGATTAAGCTTACAATTTTACCTTTGAACAGAAAGGGTGTAATGATTAATAATAGAAGAATAAATAAAAGCGAGAGACCTGATATTTTCAGAAATTTTTTCATACTTAATTAAGTACTTACAAATTTAGTGCAAATTTTTTACAGCGTCCATTACATCATTCACACTTTAGGTAAAAACCGCCTTTTGCAAGATGAAGAATCCCTAAAAAAACCACTTGCCTTTTATTTAGCAGAAAATTTACAATACCTTTGAGGCATGTCAGTGACTCCAATTAAACCTGTAAAGCGTGTGACCGTTCATACACTTGAAGAAATGAAGCAAAGAGGCGAAAAAATAAGCATGTTAACCGCTTATGATTTCTCTTTGGCAAAAATTGTAGACGATGCCAATATCGATGTGATATTAGTCGGCGATAGTGCCAGCAATGTGATGGCCGGTCACGAGACCACCTTGCCCATTACCCTCGATCAAATGATTTACCATGCTTCGTCTGTTATCAGAGCCGTAAAACGCGCTTTGGTAGTGGTTGATTTGCCTTTTGGCTCATACCAAGGGAATAGTAAGGAAGCATTGAATAGTAGCATTCGCATTATGAAAGAAAGTGGTGCGCATGCCATTAAATTAGAAGGAGGCGAAGAAGTAACTGAATCGGTAAAACGCATTATCAGTGCAGGTGTGCCAGTAATGGGCCACCTAGGACTAACGCCACAAAGCATTTATAAATTTGGCACCTATGCCGTAAGGGCCGTTGAAAAAGACGAGGCTGATAAACTCTTAAGAGACGCTAAAATTTTAGAAGAAGCGGGTTGCTTCGCTTTGGTATTAGAAAAAATTCCAGCTGAGTTGGCAACACAAGTAGCGCAGATGTTAACCATCCCTGTCATTGGTATTGGCGCTGGCAGTGGCGTTGATGGGCAGGTATTGGTATTGCATGACATGCTGGGAATTAACAAAGATTTCAGTCCGCGGTTTATGCGCAGGTACTTGAATTTGTATGAGGAGATAAAGACGGGGGTTGAGCAGTATATCAGCGATGTGAAAGCGAAGGATTTCCCGAACGAGGGTGAGCAGTACTAGATAGACAAGCGCTTTTTTTACCACATAAGATGCATAAGTTTTTTCTTATGGTTTCTAATTAGTTTTAGGGTAACCCAAATTTTTTGAGCTTCGATGTGCTTTTCAAAGTACACATAAGTTATTTTTTGCTCTGCAAAAAATCGGCTTGCGAAAAATATTTTTGTAATAACAAAGCTCTTATTAGAGCATTGATGTGACAACTAAAAACTCATTTTATGTGATAAAGAAGCCCAAGAGAGTTTCCTCCATTTTTAGCAAGCAAAAGTTCCCCTATTAACTATTAACCCAATAACGAATAACCCCTACCCCATGCGTTTATTAATAAATTAATTTACAACTACTTTATTTAATGCTTAAACTTGTAATAAAGAAAACACGAGATTAAATTGAAATCAATTGTGCTTATACTACTTTCTGCTTTCTGCAGCTTTGCGAATGCACAAATTAAATATGGTGTTGTAGATTCTATTTCCCATTCTAACTTTATTCATTTGGGTGCAAATGAACAGGCCATTTTCAAAAAAATACTTTCCAAACGCAACCATTTGCATTTGCAAAAACGGATTGATACGACCAACGCTGACTTTACCTTTATTTATGAATCTTACAATATAAATACAAAAGAAAACACATTGAGTGAATACTATTTCTATCAGAATGACAGTCTCCCGAAAGCAGTATTTCACAACAAAATAAAAATGAATTTGGGGACCTATTACTATGACGATTATGAAGACTACTTTTCCATGACACGTTATTACGAAACTTTCAAACCCATGTATTACAAGTATAATAAGTTGCTACCTTATCAAACGCTCTCCTACGACAGTTTAATCATCGTTTCAGCAGGGTGTGTCGTATGGGAAGAATATGAAAAGGAACGCGCAGATCGACTCTTGAAAGAAAGAGAAGATAAGCTTAAGGGCACCTATCAAATTCTAACAATGGTTGACCATCGCAAGAAAAAGACGATTGTGTCCTTTCAAATACCTGCAAACACGTATACATTTAAGGTAAGGCGATACAATCCTGTTTGGGACTTTTAAAATCTATTTAGAATACTTTAATTTTAGATAGTTGTAAAACTCCTCTTGGGAACGAATGCTTGGTATGGCTTTAGGAAGGTAATCGTTGGTTAAAAACTGATTGATGACCCTCGCCTTGGCATTAT
>CAJBKH010000315.1 GCA_903953615.1 uncultured Bacteroidota bacterium | reverse complement strand
TAACAATAAATAACTTAGTGAAAAGCCTAAAGCCATTCTTGGTTGATAACCTGTTTCAACCACATAAAGCGGGTATTGATCTTGTGTAGCATTTTGATATAATTCGCCCCCAGATGAGATGCAAATGATCGAACAACCAATGGCTTTAGCCTGCTCGTACAGTGCCAAAGTTTCTTCAGTTGAACCACTATAAGAACAAAGAATAACCAAAGATTTTACAGATGTGTATTTTGGTAAATTATAATCGCTGTAAACCTCAATTGGTAAAGATGATTTATCGGCAAAATACGCCTTAGCAATCCTTCCACCAATACCACTTCCGCCTAAACCACCAATTACAATGTTGTCGAAACTGTTAGCAGATAAGCCATGGGCCTTGTAGTTAGCGATGGCAAATTGAATTTGAGAATTAAATTGCTCTAATGAGAATTCGTGTGTTATTACTTCCATTTGTTTTATTTCTGACATAATTATTTAAATGCAAAAATAAGTAAAGTTGCGATTATTTCATTACAAATAATAATAACCCGCTACCTTTGCACACTTTATGGATAGTGAATTCGAGGAAAATTTATTAGAGGATCAGGAATTATATGAACACTTCAGATTTATAGCTGATAAGGGTCAAGGACTGATGCGTCTAGATAAATACGTGACGCAGAGAATTGAAAATGCAACCCGCACCAAGGTGCAGAAGGCGATTGATTTAGGTACAATTCTAGTCAACGATAAACAAGTTAAAAGCAATTATCAAGTTAAGCCCACTGATATTATTACGGTTGTCTTGCCTAATCCGCCTCGAAATCCAGAACTTATCGCAGAAAACATACCAATTGAAATAGCTTATGAAGATGAGTCTATTATTTTGGTAAATAAAAATCCTGGCATGGTGGTGCACCCAGGGTATAATAATTATACAGGAACGCTTGTCAATGCTCTGCTTTACCACATTCAGCAATTGCCGGCCTATTCAGACGAGATGCGACCCGGACTTGTCCACCGTATTGATAAGGATACCAGTGGTTTGATATTAATTGCTAAGACAGAAGATGCATTGGTTTATTTGGCAAAACAGTTTTTTGATCACAGTATTAGCAGAGTCTACAATGCATTGGTTTGGGGCGATTTAAAAGAGGATAAAGGAACCATCGATGCAAATCTTGCACGCGATCAAAAGGATAGAAAGCTTATGGCAGTTTATATGGACGAAAGTGTTGGTAAGCATTCTGTGACGCATTATACAGTTTTAGAAAGATTCGGATTTTGCACATTGATTGAATGTAAATTGGAAACTGGTAGAACCCATCAAATAAGAGCCCATATGAGACATCTGGGACATCCATTGTTTGCTGATGAATCTTATGGTGGTATGAAGATTCAGAAATACAGCAAGTTGCCCAAGTATGAGCAATTTATTCAAAACTGTTTTGAATTGATGCCGCGTCAAGCTTTGCATGCACGTACACTTGGTTTCATTCACCCAACCACTAAAGAATTTATCCATTTCGAGAGTCAGTTGCCAGCAGATTTTACAGCTGTTCTGAATAAAATCAGGGCCTATGGTACCTAATTATTAGGGCAAGACATTTTGTTTTTAAATAAAAATAATTATTTTGCAATTAAATGGCCGAATTTATTGCAATTAAAAACCTTTCGGATGACGAAAAACCCCGTGAAAAATTAGTATTAAAAGGCAAGGGAGCGCTCAGTAACGTTGAACTTTTAGCCATTTTGTTGGCAACAGGTACACGTAAAAAAAGTGCCCTTGATCTAGCGCGAGAAATACTAGAAAAGTCTAACCGCAACCTCGATGAGTTGGCGAAATTGACTGTAAAAGATCTTTGTAAGATTGATGGTATTGGTCCTGCCAAGGCCGTCACAATTGTTGCGGCTATTGAGTTAGCTGGCAGGCGACAACAAAACCAAGCGAGAGCAATACCTAAAATTAAAAGTAGTAAAGATGCGTATGAAATTTTAAGACACCATGTACAAGATCTTAACTATGAAGAATTCTGGTTGCTTTGTTTGTCTCGGTCGGGTGCTGTTATTGCAGAACACAGAATAGGCGAGGGTGGAATAACAGGAACTGTGGCAGACCCTAGAAAGATTTTTAAATTAGCACTCGACCAAATGGCGACAGGCATTATTGTCTGTCATAACCACCCCTCGGGTAATTTATCGCCCAGCGAACAGGATAAGGATTTAACTAGTAAAATAAGGGCAGCAGGTAAATTACTCGATATTAACTTAATGGATCACCTAATCATTACCCAAAAACAGTATTTTAGTTTTGCTGATGAAGGATTATTGTAACAAAATTTGGTAAATAATCGTTATAAATGTATTATTTTTGCAAATTCGTAGCTATGCGTCCCCTTATTTTCATACTAACCCTTACTTTGTTGAGTGCCTGCACCGAATATGCAACGGTGATTAAAAAAGGTACACTCGATCAGAAGTATGCCATGGCCATTGAGAAATATAAGAAAAAGGACTATGTGAGGGCGTTGCCATTGCTTGAAGAACTATTGACTGCCTATAGAGGTAAAGAAAAAGCAGAAGAAATCTATTTTTATTACTGCTACTGCTATTACAGTTTAGGTCAATTCGAACTTGCTTCCTTCCATTTTAAAAACTACACTGAAAATTATTTTAAGAGCAAACACTCCGAAGAATGTAGCTATATGTATGTGCATTGTCTATACCGTGATGCCCTTCCATATTATTTAGAACAAGTAAGTACTGAGAAAGCCATTGCTGAAATGCAGTTGTTTCTGGATCAATTTCCAGCAACCATTTACCGCGATTTATGTAATGAACAAATCGCTGAGTTAAGAAAGACCTTGCAGAAAAAATCTTATGAGACAGCGATGTTGTTTTATAAAATAGAAGACTACAGAGCTGCTTCAATATCTTTTAAAAATACCATTAAAGATTTTCCAGATATTGAGAACAAAGATGAAATTGAATTCATGATAGTAAAGGCTGCCTACATGTATGCCAAATATAGTGTCGACGATAAAAAGGAAGAACGTTACAGTGCTGTTTTTGTTGAATTTAAAGAATTTGCAAATAACCACGGATTAGCCAATAAATACTACAAGATGGCAGAAGAATTGAATACAAAAGCCACGAAAGAATTAACCAAACAAAAACAAAAATAACATCATCAATAATGAAAGATATCAAAATATCCTCTAGTGCCGAGGCACGTAACTTAAAAGAACTGGAAGCAATTTCTGGTAATTTGTATTTATCTGCTGTGGTAATAGCTAAAAGAGCTAACCAAATTTCAGCGCAGGTTAAAGAAGAGTTGTCTAGCAAACTTTCAGAATTTGCGACCGACCATGACAACTTAGAAGAAGTGCATGAAAACAGAGAGCAAATCGAAATCAGTGCGTATTACGAGAAAATACCTAAAGCAACCTTAGTGGCTACTCAGGAATTTATTGACGGTAAAATTTATTATCGTTTGCCTGACAATGAGGCTGAAGAATAAACATATTTTACTTGGCGTTTCAGGTAGTATTGCGGCTTATAAAGCAGCCTACCTCACGCGTTTGTTAATAAAGGAGCAAGCCGAAGTAAAGGTCATTATGACTTCTGCTGCAAAGGAATTTATTGCACCTGTAACACTCGCTACACTTAGTAAAAATCCAATCTTATCGGAATTTTATATCAACCATTCGGGAGAGTGGAATAACCATGTTGAGTTAGGGTTGTGGGCCGACCTCTTTATAATAGCCCCAGCAAGCGCCAACACCCTTGCAAAAATGGCCAATGGTTTTTGTGACAATCTTTTAACCGCTACCTATCTATCTGCCAAATGTCCTGTGTTTTTTGCGCCTGCAATGGACTTAGACATGCATTTACATCCAGCTGTTCAAAACAATATTAAATTACTACAATCTTATGGCAACCATTTGATTGAAGCTGAAGAAGGAGAGTTGGCAAGCGGGCTAGTTGGAAAAGGGCGTTTAGCAGAACCTGAAACTATATTAAATAAAATACTTGAGCACCTTACCTAATCTTTCGTTTTTTGGCAAAAGGGTTTTAATCACTGCAGGGCCCACCTACGAAAAAATTGACCCAGTTCGATTTATTGGCAATTATTCAAGTGGTAAAATGGGCTATGCAATTGCCGAGGTTTTAGCGGATATGGGTGCAGAAGTCTACTTGATTTCTGGTCCGGTTAATATTAAAATTGACCATCAAAATGTAAAGGTAACCATGGTTGAATCTGCCAATCAAATGTTCGATGCTTGTCTTCACTATTTTGATAAAATGGATATTGCAATTATGGCGGCAGCTGTCGCAGATTATCGTCCCGCAGAATTTAGTGAAGTAAAAATTAAAAAGAAGGAAGATGAATTAATACTTCGCTTAGTAAAAAATCCAGATATACTTTCAACACTTGGTCATTCGAAAAAAAACAATCAAATCGTTATTGGGTTTGCACTCGAAAACAATAATGAACTTGAGAATGCCAAAATAAAGTTAAACAATAAAAATGCCGATGCCATCGTTCTAAATACTTTGAACAATGCTGGTGCAGGATTTCAATTCGAAACGAATCAAATAACAATTATTTTAAAAAATGGTGCTATTTTTGAGTTTTCATTAAAGTCAAAAACCGAAGTAGCCAAAGATATAGCTGAATGCGTACTAAAAATGTTATAGCCCGATTGAGTAAGACCTTGTTTTTAGGTACTTTCTTCTTTGTTACCAACCTAAAAGCACAAGATATTGATGCTACAATTACAGTTATTCATCCAACTGTTCAAATCTCTAATACCCAAATTTTCGAATCCTTAAGGGGTTCCATCTCACAATTTATCAATCAACGGTTATGGTGTGCCGATAAGGTAACCAACGTTGAAAGATTTAAAATGAATATCTTAATTGATATTAAAAACTATGAATTGAATTCCAATGATTTTTCGGGTAGTATTCAAATTCAAGCCACCCGCCCGGTGTATGGTAGCACTTATTCAACCGTAATTTTTAATCAGTTAGATGAAGATCTTGATTTTCAATACCAAGAATTTCAAGCCATGGAATACCAACCTGGATCGAATGTTTACAATTTAACAGGGGTGCTTGCTTTTTATGTGGATGTTGTTTTAGGATTGAATTACGACACCTATGCACTGAATGCTGGAACGCCCTATTATCAAAAGGCAAGAGAGATATTGAATGCTAGTCAAACCATGAATGGATGGCGCCCAAATGACGGAAAAAGTTTAAAAAATCGATTCTATTTAATTGATAATTTAGTAAGCGAACGTTATAAACCATTAAGAAAATCACTTTTCGATTACCATTTAAATGGATTGGATGTGATGCATAAAGATGTTACAAAAGGCCGCGATGCAATTTATAAATCTTTAGAAGAGTTTCAAGAACTTGCGCGCATTTTTCCTAACAGTATGCTAGTGAAAGTTTTCTTTAATGCAAAATATAAAGAGCTTATAGAGATCTTTAAAGAAGCTCCAACTGCTGAACAAAACAAGGCTGTTGAATTACTTTCTAGAATGGATCCAGCCAACAAATTATTTTATGATAAAATAAAAGGCTAATGACCAAAGGTCGGATAATTTATACCGAAAACGTAAAAAAAAGTTTAGAGGATTTCTGCGCAGAAAACAGTTTTAATCAGCTCGTTTTTATTTGCGATGTAAATACTGAAAAACACTGTTTGCCAATTTTTGGTGCTATTAATAATCTTATTGTCATACCAGCCGGGGAGGTCAATAAAGAAATTGAAACCTATGCTTTCATAATAAAAAATTTAATACATCTTAAAGCCAATCGCTCTACCTTAATTATTAATTTAGGAGGAGGCGTAGTTACTGACATTGGAGGTTTTGTTGCCTCTACCTTTATGCGTGGAATTAAGTTTATCAATATCCCTACAACATTATTGGGTATGGTGGATGCAAGTATAGGTGGTAAAACAGGTATCGATTTCCAACTTCACAAAAATTACTTAGGCACTTTTGCTTTGCCTGAAATCATTCTTGTCGATACTAACTTTTTAAAAACGTTGGCAGCCGAAGAATTCAAAAGTGGACTTGCCGAAATGATTAAGACGGGTATTATTGCAAATGCGTTATTATTCAATGCCATTAAAGATGGAATTGAATTTGAACAGCTAATATCAGTTGCTGCAAAAACCAAATCGGAGATTACAGAACGCGACTTATATGATCAAGGTGAACGCCAATTGCTTAATTTCGGTCATACCATTGGACATGCCTACGAAACCTACCGTTTAAATATAGAACAACCCATAAAACATGGATTCGCTATTTCGAAAGGAATGATGGCAGAAACACGCCTTGCTTTTGCACTTGGGATGATTAACGAAGATGAATTGAATACCATCATTGATTTTATCGCCATTCATACCCAACAAAAGGAATTAAGTTCGGAGGATATCATGGCCATCTCGCCATTGTTGAGCATGGATAAAAAGAACAGTCAACATGGAATTGTCTTTTCGTTGCCCACAGGTATTGGAAAAGGAAAAGCAAAAGTTGGCATTATGCTTAATGAAATTCAAAAAATTTTATTACATGCTTGAACTGCCATTTGTTAAAAAGCAAAAACTTAATGGTGCGGTAAATTTACCAGCTTCGAAAAGTATTAGCCATCGGTATTTAATTATACAAGCATTGGCTGATGCTAAATCAATTAACCTACAAAATATTTCAAATAGCAATGATACACTGTTGTTGCAAAAGGCTTTGATGCATCCGATTGGCCAAGTGGATTTTGAAGATGCAGGTACGCCAATGCGCTTTTTTTTGGCCTATGCAGCCTTAAAAGATTTACGCGTTGTTATCAGTGGAAACGCAAGCCTTAAGCAACGTCCAGTGGCACCATTGGTAGATGCACTTAGTCAACTTGGTTGTCGAATTATTTATTTAGAAAAGGAGGGGTGTTTGCCCTTGTCTATAGAAAAAGGAATCGACTTGTATTGTGAAAGTGTAACAATTGATAGTGGAATGAGCAGTCAGTTTTTAAGTGCCTTGTTATTGATTGGGCCCTATTTAAACCATGGGCTCAATATAATTTCTACAGGCGAATTGAATTCTCAACCCTACATTGATTTGACTTTAGATGCTATGCGCACATGTGGTGTGGTAGTTAATAAGGAATCCAATCAATATGATGTGCCAAAGTCAAGCTATACTGCATCAGTGCCTTTAATAGTCGAGGCCGATTGGAGCGCTGCGGCTTTTGTTTTAGCATGGGCCACTGCACGAAAAAGCAAAATAGAAATTCCTGCTTTGACTCTTGAATCAAAGCAAGGCGACAAAGTTGCCAAACTTTTTTATGAAAGTTTAGGCGTTGTAATCAATGCCAGCAACTTAACCAATGGCATAAATGTAATTAGCGATGATTTGAATTTACCAAAACAGATTCATTTTGATTTTACACATACTCCCGATATGTTTCCTGTTATTGCTGCCACATGTGCTTACTTGAGAATTAATGCCCATTTTACGGGTGTTAAAAATCTTGTGCTTAAAGAAAGCAATCGCATAGAGGCCATGCGTTCCAATTTGATACAAGTAGGTGCAAACTTAAATTCAATCAATGACAATGAACTTTTGATGGATTTTGTTGTTCCTTCAAAAGATTCGTATGCATTTAAAAGTTATGAAGACCATCGCATTGCCATGGCATGTAGTATCTTTGCTTTTGAAAAAAATATAACCATAGACAATGCATCAGTTGTTCAGAAATCGTTTCCAAATTACTGGCACCTGTTTTTAAAAATGGCTTATGAATCCTAATTTAGCGCAACAATATCGCCTTGAAATCAAATCAGACAATTAACTTATATCCCCAGAACATTGAAGAAAAATTGGGGTTCGATAAAATCAAAAACAACTTGGTGCAGTTTTGCAAAACCGATCTTGGTAAGCAACGCATCGATAAGTTAAATTTTTTAACCAACATTGAGAGCATTCATCAAAGTATTCGTCAAATTGGTGAAATAGGTCAACTTACTAGTAGTGGTCATGTTTTAGAACTGCCAGAGAATTTGGATGTGCTATTAGATGCTTTGCAGAAATTAGAGATAGAAGGTACCATGCTTTATGAGGATGAACTTCAACAATTGTTTATTGCCCTTAGTGCAATGCAATCAAATTTCACTGCAATAGCAAATCAGGAGACAGGTTATGCTTATTTAAAGGCTGCCCAAACCCATTTAATTAGTTTGCAAGCCGCTATTTTGATCGTGGCAAAGGTAATTGACAAAGAAGGACTTTTAAAGCCAGATGCCTCGCCAGAATTATGGCAAATCAACAAGCAAATTTCTGCGAAGGAAAAGGAGGTAAGAAAAATACTATTGTCTAAATACAATTTAGCCAAACAAAATGGATGGGCAGGCGATACTGAAATAACAATACGGAATGAGCGTTTGGTTATTCCAATAATTGCAGAGCATAAAAAGAAAATTCAAGGTTTTGTGCATGATGATTCGCAAAGTGGAAAATTCCTTTACATCGAACCAATTGAATGTTTCGAGGAAAACAACGCTTTAAAAGAATTGTCATTTGAAAAGAAAAAGGAAATAGAGCGCATCCTAAAACAAGTTACTGCACAATTGGCCCCTTACAAGCAGATTATTTGGCAGCATGTGCAATACACCGCTTTTCTTGATATAACATACGCGAAATCCATTCTATCGTCAAAATTAAATGCCATAGAACCTATCATGGTTCAACGAAAAGATGATTTACATTTAATCAATGCCAGACATCCATTATTGTATATGTTATTGCAGAAGGATAACAAAAAATTAGTGCCATTGAATTTCCATGTCGATGAAGCTTGCCATATGGTGGTTATTTCTGGGCCTAATGCCGGTGGAAAAAGTATCGCACTAAAAACCATTGGTTTGTTGCAGTACATGTACCAATGTGGTTTACCTGTGCCGGTTGAACATGGGAGTAAGATGCCTGTTTACCATCAACTTTTCATTGATATTGGCGATAACCAATCAATTGAAAACAACTTAAGTTCCTACAGCAGCCATTTAATGAACATGAAATACATGATGGCAAATGCAAATTCAGAAACACTGTATTTAATCGATGAGTTGGGCAACGGCACTGATCCGTCAATAGGTAGTACCATCGCGCAAGCGATTCTTGAAAATTTTCTTG
The DNA here is from genome assembly GCA_903953615.1 of uncultured Bacteroidota bacterium. GTDB lineage: Bacteria > Bacteroidota > Bacteroidia > NS11-12g > UBA955 > JABMMZ01. The sequence goes on along the minus strand of CAJBKH010000315.1, from coordinate 970 downwards.
AGAGCAAAGCCTTTGGGGTAGTGACGACCCACTTTGGGAATTTAAAAGCATGGGCTGGTCAAACACAGGGTGTACAAAATGCACGGATGGTATACGATGTCGTAAAATTGGAACCCTTGTTTATCCTCGAGCTAGGCAAGCCAGGTAGTTCGTTTGCACTCGAAGTGTCTTCGAAAGTTGGAATAGATAAACGCATTATTGACCGAGCAAAAAATATAAATCAATGGAAACAACACATCGATTTAGAAGAGTTAATTGCAGAAAACGAAAAGAATAAAGCAGCTTTGGCAGACGCTAATAAGCGCATTGCGGATAGAGAAGAAAAACTCAACAAACTAATAGAAGACTATACTGGTTTGAAAGATAAGCTCTCTGAAAATAAGCAACACATATTGAATGAAGCAAAAGCGGAGGCTTCTGAAATAGTAACAAAGGCCAATCAAAAAATCGAAAAAACGATTCAGGTAATTCAACAAACAAAGGCCGATAAGCAGCACACAAAAGATGCCCGCAAAGAATTGTCGGAATACAAGGAAACCTTGGTTGAAATAGTGCCAAAGCCAATTGTAAAGCCAGTGGTTTTGAAAAATACAGATCCTCTAAAAGTTGGAGATGCTGTAAAACAAAACGATAACAATGTAGCGGGTGAAATATTGGCCATCAAGAAGGATAAAGCCCATGTTTTGTTCGGCTCCATTAAAATGTGGGTGCCGCTTATCGAGCTACATAAAACCAGTAAAACGGCTCAGAAAAAGGAATCTAAAATTGCCACCTTTAATGTTCGCATGTTTGATAAACAGAGCAGTTTTAGTTTAGATATTGATTTGCGAGGTGTAAGGGGCGAAGAAGCCATTTTGAAATTACAACAGTGGCTAGAAGATGCCCATTTGTTGGGGCATACCAATTTAAAAGTAGTGCACGGCCGTGGCTTTGGAATCTTAAGAAAGTTGATTTTAGAACAACTTAAAAG
>CAJBKH010000314.1 GCA_903953615.1 uncultured Bacteroidota bacterium | reverse complement strand
CATTGCTATGGAACAATTCTTTTTGGATTTATTAGAACAAAAACCGGTTTATTTGGCAGTGATAAACAATGCTCAAAATAATATAAATACAGCACTAGAAAGCAGTGGAATTCCATACACTTATATTAACCCCAATTGTATCCGTGTAAATGCGAATGCGAATTGCAATGGGATTATTGAAAATGGGTGGGCCAGCATTATGGACCAAGCTTCGCAAATGGCGGCCGACTTAGTACAAATTAAAGATGGCGATGAGCTATGGGATTGTTGTAGCGGGGCGGGTGGTAAGGCATTATACATTACAAATAAATTTAAAAACACTTTTAAACTTACCTGTTCGGATGCGCGTTTTAGTATTTTAGAAAATTTAAAAAAACGTTTTCAAACTGCTCAAATGGCTATGCCACATATTGAATTATGCGACTTAAAAGCGCCGTTTCAACTCAAGAAAAAATACGATGTAATTATGGCCGACGTGCCTTGCTCAGGCAGCGGCACTTGGGGAAGAACACCTGAAATGATTAAACAAACAGATGCAGAAAAAATCACCTTTTATTCTGAACTGCAAAAAAGCATTGTACAAAACGCCATTAAAAATTTAAAAACTGGTGGCACTTTTTATTATATCACCTGTTCTGTTTTTGAAATCGAAAATGAAAAAAACACTGGTTTTATCTCTAAAAAATTGGGTTTAAAATTAATTCATCAACAGTATATCCACAGCACCGAAACCCCTTGTGATTACTTGTACTTCGCTGAATTTAAACAGGTTTAGTTAGTTGTTAAAATTTACAGTTTCAACATAGTTGATTTTTGTCATTCATTTACATTGTAAAAATAGGGTCATTTTAAAATGACAAAATTCAAGAACGCGATTATTCAAGTATTTTTGCATTAATTAGTTACCAATAAATAAATGCAACATCTCTTAGAAAAATTTCTCTCATTTAGAACCAATGTTCTAACACTCCTTTTTCTTCTTCTCTCCTTCAACGCATTTTCACAAGTCAAGACATTAGGCTTAACCAAGCATTTAAATGGCGCACAAGAAAATGGTTACACACTGTTCAGTCCCATTAGAGTAGATACCACTTACCTTATTGACAAGTGCGGCAAAAAAGTTCACCAATGGGCACACAAATATTCACCAGGCTTAGCATTGTACTTAAAGCCTAATGGCAATTTGTTAAGAGCCGAGACCTACACAGATACTGTATTTGGTGCTGCAGGTGGTCGTGGTGGTTTAATTCAAGAATACGATTGGAATGGCAATGTTGTATGGCGCTATAAAATCTTCAACGATTCTTTATGTCAACACCACGACATTAAGCCAATGCCGAATGGCAATGTGATGGTATTGGCATGGCATGCCATTTCGAGGTCGCAAGCCATTGCAATGGGTAGAGATTCAGCAAATTTTAATTCCAACCAAGTGTGGGGTGAACGATTAATCGAATTGCGACCAATAGGCAAAGACAGTGCTGAGGTTGTTTGGCAATGGGATTTATTTGATCATATTATTCAAGACAGAGACAATACCAAGCCGAATTACGGCACCATCAATGCCAACCCTCAATTGATGAACATTAACTATGCGCTTGATTTAAAAACCTTTGATTGGATTCATGCAAACGGGATAGATTATAACGCCAAACTCGATCAAATAGTTATCAGCTGCCATAACATCAGCGAGTTTTGGATAATCGATCACAGCACCACAACCAGTCAAGCAAAATCGCATACTGGGGGCAATGCCAGCAAAGGAGGCGACCTACTATACCGCTGGGGCAATCCAATTGCTTATGGCAAAGGCTCCACTTTGAACCGCAAATTATATAGACAACACAATGCCCAATGGATTCCAGGCGGATTCCGCGACTCAGGTTGCATCATGGTATTTAACAATGGTTGGAACCGAGACACCAATTATTCTTCAATAGATGTTATAAAACCACCCATTCTTGCTGGCGGCACCTACAACCCTACCTTGCCTTATGGACCAAGTAGCCTAACATGGCAATACAAAGATTCTATTCCAACTAATTTTTATTCTCAAATCATTTCAGGCTGCCAACGTTTAGCCAATGGCAATACACTTATTTGCTCTGGTGTGCCCGGTAAGTTTTTTGAAGTTACCTATAATAAAAAAATTGTTTGGGAGTATAAGAATCCAGTCTCAGAAATCAACCATCAAACCGATGGCGAACTTCCTCGCAACAACAATGTCTTCCGTTGTACATTTTACCCAGATAACTATTCAGCATTTAAGAACAAAAATCTTTCACCGAAGGGAACACTTGAATTGAGTTCTTATATCTACTCGTGCACACCCGATTTTACAGCACCAAGTGTAATGGCATTGACGCCTGCAAAAAACCAAACTGGTGTAGTTGCTAGTCCAATATTAAAAATCACTTTTAGTGAAACAGTGCTAAAGAAAACTGGTCGCGTTAAAATTTTTGAAAACAATCACCTTATTGAAACCATTGCCATCGACAGCAATAATGTTATAGTGAATAATAATGTTGTGACGATTTTACAAACCAAACCTTTTAACTTCAATTCAACGGTTTCTATCGCCTTTCCGGCTAATGCTTTCCGCGATTCTTCCAATAACGCTACAGCGGCTATTGACAGTAGCAAATGGCATTTTTACACTTTGCGTCCTACCTTGTTGTTAGATTCTGTTTCGCCTAAACATTTAGTAACAGAAATAAATGCCAACCGTATATTAAAAATATTCTTCCACGACTCAATTACCAAAAACAACAGTGGTGCTATTCTAATATACGAAAACAATACCTTAAAAGAAACGCTACCAATTGCGAGTAATAACATTGCGATTAATGGCAAAATAGTTACTGTAACTCCTAGTACTCCTTTTGCATTAGATGCCATCATCAGCATCGAAGTTGGGGCATGTTTCAAAAACAAATTAGGTGCTTTAAATACCATTATTTCAAAAGGCAGTTGGTTATTTGGAACGCGCTCAACGCCTAAAATAATAGCATTAAGTCCAATAAATAACACAACAGGTGTTATGCTTAATCCAACCTTGAGCATCACTTATGACCGCCCAATTAAAGTGGCCAAAAACGGCAATTTAATTGTGTATGAAGATGGTTTCCCTGTAGATGCAATTAGTGTCAACGGACCGCGTGCTATGATTGCAGGCAATACCATTAGTTTCGATTTAAACGCCGATTTGTTATTGGGCATGAGAGTTGCAATAGAACTCGAAGCCGATATTTTAGTAGATACCTTTGGCACTAATTGTGGCGCTATCGACTCTGCCAATTGGCATTTTACAACTTTAAAATCAAGTGGCGTAAAATTCCAAAACAAAAACAACAACATAAAGGTTTATCCAAATCCGAACCAAGGGGTGTTTACTTTACAATCAATTGATGCTATTAGCGACTTACAACTATTCGATGCCCAAGGTCGTCAGGTTAAAATCAACACCAATCAAAACACGGAACAAACCACTGAAATAAGACTCAATCAATATGCTCCAGGATATTATGTCCTGCGCATCAATCAGCGGTATAGTCTTCAATTAATTATTAACTAATATTTCAAGAAAGCCATTCAAATTCTGAGTGGCTTTTTTTTGCATCAAAAAGCCCGACATTTCAGTACAGGCTTTTTGATCAATTTAGAAATCAAACATTTTTAAAAAACTATTCTTCACTAGGCGGAGGCCCTTGTTGCTGACCCTTTTTAAACTGGGTCATTTTCTGCAATATCTCTTTTTTAAACTCTTTCTCGAGGGTTGGCAGCATGGCGACCTTTTTAATTGGCAATACTTTTTTGAACTTGTTAATATACTCGCGGTACAACGCATTCTCATCGTCTTTTAATTTT
>CAJBKH010000313.1 GCA_903953615.1 uncultured Bacteroidota bacterium | reverse complement strand
TTTGTCCTGTACAAACAGTATCAACAGCTAGGGTAGAAACAATATTGAGTGTATTTTTTATCGCCACCCTGAATTTGTCAGTATCATTTCGATTACAACCGTCGTTGCCAATAATGATATAATCTGCTGGGATAATCGGTGGAGTCAAAGTAAAGCTTGCATTACTCGAATGGGTCATTGAATCAACAGCTGTGTAACTTGTACCGTTTTTCTTTTTAAGAATAAACTTAATGGCAACATTGTCCGAATTACTGCCTGTAGCTTTGATGTCATAGCTTTGTCCTCTGCAAACACTATCAATAGGTTTAGTAGAAACAACATTCAATGTATTTTTTATGGCAACATTGAATGGTTTTAAAGGCGCAGTATTAGAATTACAAGCCTGATCAAAAGCAATTTTGAATTTAGAATCATCAGGAATTTGAATATTAAAATAAGGATAAGCTGTGTTTTTAAAACTATCAATTAATTGACCAGGATTAGAATAGGTTGAATTTAATAAACGCACCCTGTAACCCGTGCTATCACCACCACTCAATTTTAAACTTACTTTAAATGGTGTGTTTCTACAAACAGGGTTTTGGTAGAAAATAGTATCAATTTTTAAACCTGGACGAACGGTAATTTTTACATACCCGCTGTCATTTGGCACAGTGCAACCATCGCTTAAAACGACTTTATAAGTTTTACTCACATTACCAATGGTAATGGTTTTGCTTTTACCGGTATCTAAGCCATTGTCCCATTTTAGAATACTTGTACCAGGTCTTCCACCTACTATTTTAGGCGTAAAGGTAACAGTATTACCTTCGCAAATATTGGTATCACGCGGCATGGTGATTTTTAAACTATCATGCACTGTTACTTTTATAAAACTCGTATCAGCATAGAGGTTGCCACTGCTATCTCTAGTACAACCATCATTCAAAATTAAGCGATAAGTAGTGGTTACTTTTGGAGCAACTACTTTACTAAAGCCAGTTCCTAGGCCATTGTCCCATGTAATGGTTTGACCAGCCACATAACCACCTTTAGCGGTTACACTAAGGGTAGTGCTCGTACCTCTACAAATCGTTGTATCATTGCTCTTAGATACTAATAATAAACTATCTCTTAATTTTACTTTGAAAGTATCTCTGCTTGGCGTACAACCTTTGGTAGTGGCTACAACAGTGTAACTAGTATCCATACGTGGAGTGCATTTCGGCTTAAAACATTTATTACAACTCAACCAAGTGCTTGGTGTAAAGGTATAGTTGGTATCCCCATCTGTTTTGGAGGTTATATAAAAGCTATTACCCTTACAGATTGTGGTATCCGCCAATAGTCGTATCTTGGGTTTTGCAAAAACTTTCACATAATTGATCAGCGTATCTGTGCTCACGCCATTGCAAACTCCAACCAATGGTCGGGTGGTTACAGCCATTACTTTAATCATGCCTGTGTCGTTAAATACATAATTAAAGGCTTTTGTAGTTTTGGTTGCATTACCTGAAGGATTGTATAATACCCATTTATAACCAGTAGGGATATAAGTGGTGGCAACATCAAATGGAATAGTTGTTCCTTGGCAAGCAATATAGTAGGGTGTATCTAATTCAAAATCCGAACTGCTTTTACCTGCTGCAGTCATATAAAAACTGAGGGCTTTAACCGAAGAACCTGCATTGTAACCATAAGAACCGTGGTCGCCGTAGGCATACAACATGGCCGCAAAGCCATAGGGACTCGTTATTCTATGTTTACCCTGCGTTAACCCAGATTGTTGTATGTAAGAATAACTCGTGTCATTCGTAACTAGTTGCCAAGGTGCTGTTGGAACCGACCCGTCAAGTCTAAAGGTACTTCTATAGGCAGTTTTAACATATACATTCAAGAAAAATTTATTGATGGTTAAGGCATTCTCGCAACTGAAATTCAAACTTTTTAAAGATTGTTCAATGGGCGTAACCCACATCATCATTGGGTCGGTATCAGTACCACCACCAAAAAATCCACCCCCATCACAAGCCTCGCTCGATGCATATTGACAAACACCAACCGCTTTATTGGTAGTCAACAATGCATTCTTACAACGCGATGAATCGATCCAAAAGGTATCAGAAAAACCTGCATTGATAATTTTTACTGGACGGTTATTAAAACGAACAATGGTATTGTTAGTGTTGGCTACTACTTTTATTAATTCCCATTTTCTTAACTTGCCTTTAGCCCAAACAGTAGGTGCGAGGATAAACCTTTTACCCCATAAATTAATAGGCATCATTTGCTCGCACAAATGGTCATATGAACTAGCACATGAATTGCCTGGAGGGCCAATAGCACTTCTGCTACTGCCACCGAATACAGCGATTCTTTTACAATTTAGGGCTTGTACCAAAGTGCCTGTTAGGTCTAGTCTATTGGTACTTGCCTGCACTTGGTAGGATTCTCCTTTGTCTAAAACAATGGTAAATTTTGTGTTGGCTGCATTCCCTCCTTTAGTAAGAACAGAAGGTGTAATTTCAATGGTGGTGCTATTCTCGGTAGCAACAATTGCAAAGGCAGAGCGGTAATTGGCATTTGGACCTGTAGGATCGCCACGTTGTGATATAATACGGTAGTCTACACCGAGGGCTTCAATTGGGTAAATGAGCGAAGCATCGCAAGTGAAAGATTTTGTACTTTGTGCACTTACAGCAACAGTATCATTTGCTTCAACAACTAGACCTCTTTTTCTTCTCGATCTGCTTTCTGAATTTATGCAATAACCCATGTAACCAGGCACTAAAACGGTGTCAACTCCGCCACCTGCTCCAATTGAAAATGGTAAGCTATGACCAGTGTTAACGTTTTTTACTGTGCCGGAAGTTGCCTTCGGACAACTTATAACAATTTTCATTTCTGGTGCAGTTGCACTATCGGTATTGCTGGCATTGTTTTCCATGAAAGTTAACCAAAACGTTTTGCCAAGTGTCGATAGTTCTTGCCCCTTAACTGGGTTTAAAGCCAAGTAAAATAGGGAAGAAATAAGAAAAAGCTTGTATATTCTTGCCATCATATTATCTAAATGTTATCAGAGGCGAAATATAGGTGTTTTTACCTAATTTATCAACATGTTATTAATTTCATGTTTAAAATGCATTTAATAATGTACATCTTAGCCTTTCAAATATTGGGTTTTTATCGGACAAAAAAATTACCTTTGCACCTCATTTAATCTAATTCAAACAATATGAACGGTTTTTTTAAAATTCCTACAGCCATCAATGAAACAGTGCTTGATTATGCGCCAGGTAGCAAAGAAAAATTAGCACTTAAAAAAGCTTTAACAGAGGCCAGAAGCAAAGTCATCGATATTCCAATGTATATCAATGGCGAAGAAGTAAGAACAGAAAAAACAGAAAAAATTGCACCGCCTCACGATATTCACCATCAAATTGGGTTGTTTCATGTAGGTGAAGCTAGTCACGTTCATGATGCCATTAATGCAGCCATGGCAGCTAAACCAGCTTGGGAAAATATGCCTTGGGAACAAAGAGCAGCCATTTTCTTAAAGGCTGCTGAATTATTAGCTGGTCCTTACCGCGCAAAATTGAACGCAGCCACCATGTTGGCACAATCTAAAAATGCCTATCAGGCCGAGATTGATGCCGCTTGCGAATTCATTGATTTTTTAAGATTCAATGTGCAATACATGAGCGAAATTTATGCTGATCAACCTACTGCCAACGGTAAAGCCATTTGGAATCGTTTAGAACATCGCCCACTTGAAGGCTTTACATTTGCATTAACCCCTTTTAATTTTACAGCGATTGCTGGCAATTTACCTACTTGTATGGCCATGATGGGCAATGTGGTCGTATGGAAACCAGCCTTCACCCAAATATATTCAGCCAATGTTATTATGGAGCTCCTGATAGAAGCTGGGTTACCTGCAGGTGTCATCAATTTAATTTATACCGATGGTCCTACCACTGGCGATATTATTTTTAATCATCCTGATTTTGCAGGTCTACATTTTACTGGCTCAACAGGCGTTTTCCGCAGCATGTGGAACAGCATAGGAGCCAATATTCATAAATACAAAACCTACCCAAGAATTGTCGGAGAAACAGGCGGTAAAGATTTTGTTATGGTGCACAAAAGTGCCGATGTTGATACAACAGTTGCTGCCCTTGCACGTGGTGCCTTCGAATACCAAGGTCAAAAATGTTCAGCAGCTTCAAGAGCTTATATTCCTTCTAATTTATGGAATGACATCAAATCAAAATTAGTGGCAGAGATAAAAACCATGAAAGTAGGCCCTACAGAAGATTTCACCAATTTTGTAAACGCTGTAATTGACGAAAAATCATTCGATAAATTGGCCAAATACATTGCCAATGCGAAAGCGGACGCAGGAGCAGAAATTATTGTCGGTGGCAATTGTGATAAGAGCAAAGGTTATTTTATTGAGCCAACCGTTATTGTTGCACAAGATCCAAAATATGTTACCATGTGCGAAGAGCTATTCGGTCCAGTTCTAACGCTCTATGTATACAACGAAAATGAGTTCGAAAAAACTTTAGAATTGGTGAACACCACGAGTGAATATGCTTTGACAGGTGCTATTATAGCACAAGACCGTTATGCAATCACTACTGCTACTGAAAAATTGAGAAATGCAGCAGGTAATTTTTACATTAACGATAAGCCAACAGGTGCAGTCGTAGGACAGCAACCATTTGGCGGAAGCAGAGCCAGTGGTACCAATGATAAAGCAGGTAGCAAAGCCAATCTTTTGCGTTGGACAAGTACACGTACCATAAAGGAAACACTTGTGCCAGTAAAAGATTACAGATACCCTTTCTTGTCAGAAGAATAGTCGTCTGTCTGTAATGCTTTAGTTTTAGAAAATACTTTAAACATCAATTAACAATACGTTTAATTGATGTCTAACTCCTATTTATTTTATGATGGATTTACCAATTTTCTTGGGGTTGTTTTTAGCTTATAAATTCCCCAATTAAATAAATTATCTTTGCACACTTAATTTTTTTGAATAGAAAGCATGTACCGCACACTTAAACAAGTCAATTGGCCAAAGATAGAAGAAGAAGTTTTACAGCAATGGAAAGCTGATAACACTTTTCAAAAAAGTATCGATAGCAGACAAAATAGCAAGGACTTTGTTTTTTACGAAGGTCCACCTAGCGCCAATGGGATGCCAGGTATCCACCACGTAATGGCACGCGCTATTAAAGATATTTTTTGTAGATATAAAACACTTCAAGGTTTTAAAGTAGAGCGCAAAGGTGGCTGGGATACACATGGTTTACCTATAGAACTACAAGTTGAAAAACGCCTGGGAATCACTAAAGAGGACATTGGCAAAACAATTAGTATCGAAGATTACAATGCTGAATGTCGCAAAGATGTCATGTTGTTTAAAGATAAATGGGATTCCTTAACCGAGCGCATGGGGTATTGGGTAGATCTTGAACATCCTTATATTACCTACGAAACTAAGTATGTTGAAACCCTATGGTATTTGCTTAAACAATTACATTCAAAAGGATTTTTATACAAAGGTTATACGATACAACCATACAGTCCAGCTGCTGGTACCGGTTTAAGTAGCCATGAATTAAACCAACCAGGCACCTATAAACCGGTGAAAGATACGACTGCTGTGGCTCAGTTTAAACTAACATCTAACCATGCACTCTCAAGTATTGCAGCAGATTTGTATTTCTTAGCATGGACCACCACACCTTGGACATTGCCTAGTAATACTGCTTTGGCAGTTGGAAAAAACATTGATTATGTAATTGTCAAAACATTTAATCAGTATACCTACTTGCCAGTAACAGTTATTCTAGCAAAAAATTTATTGGGCAAATACTTTAGCGAAAAAGCCACAGATATTCAGTTAGAAGATTATAATGCTAGCGATAAACTCATTCCTTTTAAGATTATTCATGAACTGAAGGGTAGTGAGTTAGCAGGCATCCAATACGAACAACTCATGCCATTTGAAGCCAATAAAAAAGAGCTGATAGAAGGCGATGCATTCAAAGTGATTATTGGTGATTTTGTAACCACCGAAGATGGTACAGGTATCGTTCACATAGCGCCAAGTTTTGGTGCCGACGATTTTAGAGTCGCCAAACAAAATGGCATTGGAGCTTTAACATTGGTGGATAGACAAGGTAAGTTTGTTGATGGTGTTGGCGAGTTTTCAGGATTGTTTGTAAAAAATTACAACGATGCTGACGAAAAAGATCCAAACTATAAAAGCACGGATGTTTTAATCTCCATTAAACTTAAAGAAGAAAACAAAGCTTTTAAGGTTGAAAAATACGAGCATACGTATCCGCATTGCTGGCGTACTGATAAACCCATTTTATATTATCCTTTGGATAGTTGGTTCATAAAAACCACAGCTGTAAAGGAAAGATTAGTAGAACTTAATAAAACCATCAAATGGCAACCTGCATCAACTGGCGAAGGCCGTTTTGGCAATTGGTTAGAAAATTTAATCGATTGGAATTTAAGTCGTAGTAGATATTGGGGCACCCCTTTGCCAATTTGGCGCACTGCCGATGGTAGCGAAGAAATATGCATTGGTTCTATTGAAGAATTAAAATTGGAAATGGCCAAAGCCAATGCTGCGGGTCATTCTAATAATATGGAGATAAGTGATTTGCACCGCCCATATGTTGATGATATCGTTCTTTTGTCATCAAAAGGCGAACCTATGAAACGCGAAACAGATTTAATAGATGTTTGGTTTGATAGTGGCGCCATGCCTTATGCGCAATGGGGTTTAAATACTGGTGAAGAGAATGGAACTCCATTTAACAAAGAATGGAAATCGGCTTTCCCAGCAGATTTTATTGCAGAAGGGGTCGATCAAACACGCGGATGGTTCTTTACCCTGCATGCTTTATCAGTGATGTTGTTCGATTCAGTTGCTTATAAAAATGTAATTGCCAATGGATTGGTGCTCGACAAAAACGGTAACAAAATGAGCAAACGCTTGGGCAATGGAGTCGATCCATTTGCCACCATCGACCAATATGGTGCCGATACTACGCGTTGGTACATGGCTACCAATAGCGATCCTTGGGATAATCTTAAATTTGATATGGAAGGGTTGGCAGAAACCCAAAGAAAGTTTTTTGGAACGCTG